>JASFHC010000249.1:0-4177 GCA_050123435.1 Desulfobacterales bacterium | reverse complement strand
CCAATACCGTTACCACCACCGGTAACAATTGCTGAACGTTCCATCTTCACTTCTCCTTTTTCTTTTGCAAACAGCTAAATACAATCTGATCAAAAATTGTCATTAAACCGGACCGGTGATCAGTTTTTTTCCATGAACTTCTGAGATATCTTCAGCACCGTTTTTCGCGGTAAGAATGGGATGACCCAGTTCAGCATGAAGCTCAATCCGGTTTCATTGATTTTGACGAGATCGCTTCTCAACATGGCATCATAACCGCACTTGGCGACCGACTCGGGTGTTGCGGCGTTATCCCAGGCTTTAATGCCATCCAGGTCACCGGCTGCAACAAAGCCGGTGGCAACCGCGCCGGGGCAGAGTGCCGTCGAGGTGACATTCGTTCCCGCAAGTTCCTGGGCGATGGCCTGTGAAAAGGACACGACAAAGGCTTTGGTGGCGTAATAGACCGCCTGTAGGGGGCCCGGCATAAAGGCTGCGGTCGATGCCACATGCAAAATTTTTCCGTGATTTCTTTTCACCATTCCTTGCAGGTACAGGTGGGTCAGGTTTACCAGTGAGACCACATTGACCTGTATCATGGCCTGATCTTTGGCAAGGTCACGCTCATGGAATTTCCCATGACCGCCGAATCCGGCATTATTGATAAGGATATCGATTTGCAAACCGGCTTCCTCAGTGGCTGCAAATATCTGTTCAGCAGCATCAGGCTGAGCGAGATCTGCGGCAATGACGGTTGCTTTTATGCCGTGAGCGTGTTCCAGCTTTGATTTCAATTGATTAAGTTTGTCTTCACTCCGTGCGACCAATACAACATCTCCGCCTTTTGAGGCATGATATCTGGCCAGTTCGACACCGATACCACTTGAAGCGCCTGTTACTAATGCAGTGTTTCCCATGTTTATCTCCTTTTGCTGATTTATATTGTTTAAACTAAGTTCGTTGTTTCTTAAGAATATAGATATGACAGAGTACCTTCAAAAACAATAGCACACCGTGCCGTAATTAATGCAATTTGCGCCAATTTATTCTAAACCGCGCCGGTGAGAGGTCAAAGGAGCGTAAATTTGATTGTTTTCAGATAGTTAAATAATTTTGCGGGATTAGCTATAACGGGTAGGCGTTATTGTTAAAAAATAGTGTATTACTATTGTGCCAATATCAAAAGCACAATTAAACTCCATGTATTTCGAAGAAATCCATGGAGAAGACTATTGCCAATAGTCTTCAGTCAACATCGACATTCCAAACGACCCTATCTTTATCAAGGTGTTCTGTGATCAATATCATTTAAATAGAGAAGCCTATAATGGATAGTGTTGAGTTCTTATAGAGTATGGAGTAACCTATATATTGTGGTTCGACAGTTATCGCAAAATTCCAGATATATTGAGACTATAGCACGAAAATCGGACTTGTCAAACTCTGATATCTCTTGCCAAAAACTCAGGTCTGAGCACTTCAATACAAAGTGCATATATCATATTTCTTACGAAATGCAATAAAGGCATATCCCAAAAAAAGGATTTGCCCCTATTGAAAATCATTAATTATCGTTACACCTACTTTTATAAAAATCACATTCCATCCATTATCAACATATTATTTATTAGTTGTTCCTTGTTTTCCTTCATCCAATCAAGCCCCTCTTCCTCGTACATTTGGAGCAAAGAATTCACTACTGCCCTTAGACCAAAGGGGTTAAGTTTGTCCAGGTTCTCTTGACCAATAAGTGTAATAACCTCCGACGGCAAATTGGATACTTTGAACTCCAAGTCTTTATTTGTCATTTAATAATCTCCCTTAACATTTTAGAACGATCAGATGTCTGAAGTTTAAGTTGTAATGTTCCCCTCTTGGGAATCCGCTTGGGTTAAAATTCTCATCTGGTTTTGTTGGTAAAGCAAGTGTAGTTATGAATGCTACAATGGAAATAACAATCAATATCTTAAATTGTTCAGGTTAAAAATTTACCCAAAGTTCAAGCGCCCTTTTTCGAGCTTTCGTATATTTTTTACTTAAATTTTTAATTTTGATATTAATGTCTTCAATATTCATACGTCTGGTGAAAATCCTGTTCGAAATCTTTTTTAGAAGAAGAGCACTTGGTTTATCCTCGTCATGGAAGTAACGAATATCACGATTTTGATACTCAACCTTTTCTATTCCAAGAATATCAAAACCTTCCATTTTAAGTAAAACAGCAAGATCCTCCATTAGTTCTCTGTTTTTATCACTCGTATAGTGTAACGATACCATATAGCTTTGATCTTTCGGATTATTCTGGTCCGTGTTTAATTTTGTTCTTTTTCCCTGAGACGCTGATGATAATTTATAATCGGCTTGTTTTTTTTCATCAGACGTGACTGATAAAGGATTTAACTGAGTTCCGTTTGAATCTAATGGGTCACGTTTGATGGTGATATCTTTATTTTCAATTATCCCGGTTTCACCACTACTGGAAAGCTTCTTATCTATAAGTTTTTTTGATTTTAAAAGGATGTCGCTCGGCCCTGGTAGGTTTTCTGACTTTGTCTTGTCTTCAGATGGAGCTGCCTGCGAAGTTTCACCAGCCTCAATGGATTCAGTCAACCTTACTTCTTCCTTTACGCTAACTGATACGCTTTTTTTAAGTAGGGCCTTTTCTTTTAAGATTTTCGGATATGGTTGTTCCGATGAGAACACTGAATCCTCTCCAATGTTCGGAGCTGGTTTGCTCAGAATTACTGTTTCAGCCTTATCTATGATACGCTCGTTATTGACCAATTCCTTTGATTTTTCGATGAAACTATCTCCCCGAATCGGTAAATGTGGATCAGGTGTCTTAGAAGGTTGAAAAACTACATTCGGCTGGATGCCAGTATCATCAGGTGGCACAGGATAACGATCCACAGGAGATGCCTCTGTCTTTGCTGGCTTCTTTTGAGCCAAATTTAGTGTTTTACCACCCTGATAAAAAAAATAGCCGGTACTGATCAATATTATGGATAATCCCACATATACGGAAATCATCCTGATATGTTTTTGGTTGAGTTTTTTTTCAGTTATCGAATTTAAAGGCTCTAAATTTTTTAACTCTTCTATATGATTACGCATCATGTTAATCTCGTTCATGACGCTGATCCTATCGGGAAATCTAATCTCCTTACTTCGATTTTCGAGTTCATCGAGCTTTTTCTCCCCATATTCCAGACTTTTTCTGAATTGCTCCATTTTGTCCAGAGTTACATCAGGAATACCAATCAATTCTGAAATTTGATCCGGGGAATAACCATTATGTTCAAGATGAAAGATTAGTTCTAACCGTGCACGATCATGTTGGTTGTAAATACGACGGCCCAGCTTATTGTTTCTGGGTGATATCAGTCCTTTTTTTTCATAGGTGCGAATATAACTTTTTTTGGCTTTAAGCTCCTTAGCAATTTCAGATATAGTAAAATAACTTTTACTTCCCATTGTTATACCTAACTATTTTTTAATTCGGATTCATTATCTATGTCATGAACTTTGTCTGGATAATTTTCGGCTGCCTATTAATTAATAAGATCAAAAAACTAAGTATGATTTTAACTCTCTAATATTTTTCGAATATAATTTTTCGGGTTGAAAGCAAGTTCCATTACATTCAGTTGAAAAAGCAACATCATTTGTCCAAAATATACCTTATTTTCTTTGAAAGAGCCCTCATATTAAATGGTTTTTGGATAAAACCATTACAGCCTCGATTCAGTATTTCGGTCGCTTGACCGTTGATGCCGTATCCGCTTGATAGGAGAACCTTGATATCAGGATTTATCTTTTTTAATTTATCGTAAGTTTCGGTACCGTCCATGACCGGCATAATTATATCCAGCATAACCATATCAATCTTTTCCACGTTCTTTTCATATATCTCTACAGCTTCTTTTCCGTTTTCTGCAATCAAAACTTCATACCCCAAACTTTCAATCATGTTCCGGCCGACCTGTATAATCATATCCTCATCATCAACAAAAAGGATCGTTTCTTTACCTCTCAGTACCTTTTCATAACCATTCTTTTCTTTTACTGGCTCCTTTTCCGAGACCGGCAGATGTATCTTAAATGTTGTCCCTGTACCTTTCTTGCTATAAACATCGATGAATCCACCATGATTCTTGATGATACCATACACAGAGGCTAGCCCCAATCCGCTACCTCT
>JASFHC010000248.1:0-4202 GCA_050123435.1 Desulfobacterales bacterium | reverse complement strand
AGAGCGGCAACAAGCAGCTCGCCCAGATTTTTAAGCCGCCGGGCAACAACCTGCATCTCAGGTTCACCGGCCCGGATATTCATTTCATAAACAAGAATACCCACGGGTTTTCCGGTAACCGGATCCATGGATACACGACAGCCCGGATAGAGAATACAGGGCCGGAGAATCCCTCCCTTTTTCATCTGATCTACAAAAGGCCGGATCACTTTATTGCCGACCAATTTTATAAGATCGGGCGTCTCGGCAGGGTGCATACCGATTGCAGCCATACCCCCGGTAACCGGGTTGGTCTGGCTGGGAGGCCCTTCAAAGCGAAGGGGATAATCCATGGCCGTAGGAAGAATGCAAAAGTTACCCGCTCCGTCAATTAAAGCGGTAAAGCTGATCTCAATTTCGGATTTCCAGGCTTCAATCAAAAGTGGCCATTTATCATCTCCGTGCCTTATCTTGTAGTTTTTGCTATAATCTTTCAGCAGTATATTCCATACGTCTAGAATGTCTTCTACCCGGAAAACCGGTCGGGAACCTTTGCCGCCCGCGCTGTAAGGATACTTGAAAACCGCGCCTCCGTGGTTGCGTATGAACTGAGTAACAATACTCTTTATTTGCTGCAGGTTTTGCGCATCTGCTACTTTGAAAGGGGCAACCGGCACACCGGCTCTTCTCATCCAGATCTTTGCCTTAACCTTATCCCCTTCTATGAAAGACGCTTCTTTTGTCAGGCCAATTACCTGATCCCCATAACCCGCATCAATGAGCTCATTTACGATGCCTTCATAAATCAAATCTTCAGGCATAATCACCACATAGTCAATTTCTCCGTTTTCAAAAGCCGTTATGATAGCGGACTTGTAATCAGCAAGTGAATTTTCTTGAACGGGAAAAATTTTCACGGTCCATTCTTTCTTTCCCCTGACCGCGTCCAGTACCGGTCCCATACCGGTCATCCCCTTGATGATAGCGCCAACAAAGTTTACGCTTTCAACGGTTGATATGGTATAGGCACACATACAGGTCCTACCGTCCGGGCCGACAAAGCCGATCGTTTTTTTCGCCATATTATTCCTTCCTTCTTAGAGAATCTGATTTTTCCGCGAACGTGCCATGGAATTTTTATACCCTAGTCTCCCTCTGGTTTTCATCTTCAGCTATTAAATTCATCAGGTATTGGCCATACTCGTTTCCAATCATTTCGGATGCAAGATCTGCCAGTCTCCTTTTATTTATGTACCCCAAGCGATAGGCAATCTCCTCGACACACGATATTTTAAGTCCCTGCCGTTCCTGAATGGCCTGGACATAACTGGCCGCTTGCTGCAGGGCTTCTTGAGTACCTGTATCAAGCCAGGCATAACCTCTGCCGAGAAGCTCTACATGCAGCCTGCCTCTATTCAAATACTCCAAATTAACGTCTGTAATCTCAAGTTCACCTCTGGCCGACGGCTTGAGCTTTGCAGCAATTTCCACCACATCATTGTCATAGAAATAGAGACCCGGAACAGCATAATTCGATTTGGGTTTTTTCGGCTTTTCTTCGATACTGATGACCTTCCCGTTGGAATCAAATTCTACAACACCGTAACGCTGCGGATCACGCACCAAATACCCGAAAACCAGACCGCCTCTATTAAGCTGAACCGTTCTTTTCAGTATATAAGTAAGATTGTGACCGTAGAAGATATTATCCCCTAAAATAAGACAGACCGAATCTTTCCCAATAAATGATTTGCCGATGATAAAGGCTTGAGCCAGTCCTTCGGGCCGTGGCTGCTCTTCGTAGTATATAGAAAGCCCTAATTGAGAGCCGTCTCCAAGGAGTTTTTTAAATAAAGGTAAATCTTCAGGCGTAGAAATAAGAAGTATTTCCCGTATCCCGGCCAGCATTAAAACTGAGAGCGGGTAATAGACCATGGGCTTGTCATAGACCGGTAATAACTGTTTGCTTACAACACGGGTAATGGGGTAAAGCCGGGTTCCGGAACCGCCGGCCAAAATTATTCCTTTCATATTCTATTTTCCTTTCTCAGGCCATGACGATCTTCTCCTTTGCCCCCTTAATCCCCTTTGTGGCATTTCGGGTATCAATAATAAGATTGGAATGCTTCACGATTTCGGCAAAGTCATAATCGCTGTGATCGGTAACAATGATTACGGCGTCCATTTTGGCAAGTATTTCCTGAGTAATGGGAGTTGACTCCATCTGGAAATTATATTTCCGGGTGGTATGCAGTTTGGGTATCCACGGATCATTATAGCTTACCATAGCACCCTTTTCCAAAAGCATTTTCATGATGGCATAACCCGGAGACTCTCTATCGTCATCCACATCCTTCTTGTAAGCGATTCCAAGTATTAACATGCGGCTTCCATTAAGGCTTTTTTTATTTTTATTGAGAGCCTCAACTGTTTTTTCAATCACATAATACGGCATTGATACATTGATCTCACCGGCAAGTTGAATAAACCGAGTTGAAAAATCATACTCTTTTGCTTTCCAGGCCAGATAAAACGGATCGATGGGAATACAATGTCCCCCCAGACCGGGGCCGGGATAAAACGGCGTATACCCAAAGGGCTTTGTGGCTGCGGCTTCAATAACCTCAAACAGGTCAATTCCCATTTTATGAGCAAGGATCTTCAGTTCATTAACCAGTGCGATATTCACGGAACGGAAAGTGTTTTCAAGAAGCTTAGTCAACTCGGCTGCCTGAGTAGAAGAAACAGGCACCGACCGAGTAATGGAGTTGTACAGAGCCGTTGCCGCTTCCAGGCAATAACTTGTGACACCACCCACAACTTTAGGAATATTGGTGGCAGTGAATTTCTTATTTCCCGGATCTTCTCTCTCCGGAGAAAAGGCAAGAAAGAAATCCTTCCCAACCTTCATGTCATGTAGTGAAAGTCGAGGGAGAAGGATTTCCTCAGTGGTCCCGGGATAGGTTGTACTTTCAAGAACAATCAGCTGCCCTTTGCGCAAATGATTTGCAATGGTCTCGGTAGTTTCCAAAAGAAAGCTCAAATCCGGATCCATCTTGTCGGAAAGGGGTGTCGGCACACAGATCAGTATGCAATCCGCCTCTCTTAAACGGCTGAAATCAATGGTGACATCAAACTGTTTTGCATCGATCATTTTCTTAATCTGATCTGCCGGAATATGCTTGATATAAGATTCTCCATGGAGAATCTTATCGATTTTTCGTGAATCCAGATCAAAACCGATCACAAGAAACCCCTTTTCCCCAAAATGAATGGCCAGTGGCAATCCCACATAGCCAAGGCCGATAATACCGACCCGGGCTGTTTTTTGCTCTATCATCTCAAGCAGTTTTAATCGTATTTCACCGGTGTTTTCCTTATGCATATTTTTTTAACCTTTATTTTTACACCTCTATGTAACGGTGAGATATAATTTCAATTTTAGATATCAGAAAACCAACGACTATCAACTATTAACCAATAACACCTAATCGAGTTTTGGGTTTATTAGGGTTATACGAATAAGATTAAGAGGATCATTTCCGACGTTTTCGACCATAACACTCTGGTTTTCAGAAAGCATCATGGACTCCCCTTTATTCAACAGCCTGCTCTGATTGTGTAGAATCGTTCTCGCCATGCCTCGGATGACAAGCAGTTGTTTTCTTGTGGAGAGATCGGTTTTGGTCTCAAGTTCTGAGCCGGGATATAGGGTGAGTTTCTCTAACGTACAATCATTATTCATTTCCAGAACGGTTGTAGTTCCCCAAGGAGAGTACGACATCTTATGCTTTTGATATTCACTCCGCCCCCTTTGCTTTAGCTCTTCCACGATAGATTTCACATCCCGGCTACTTTCCATATCGGAAACAAACACGGAGTCCGGTGTTTCAACAACAACCATGTTTTTAATTTTATTGGTTGCAATCAGCCGTTCATAGCCCGTGATAAAACAATTTTTCGTATTTTTAGAAATAACGTCGCCGTCAATTACATTCCCGTCTGCATCCTTTGGAGTGAAATCATATAAAGATTTCCATGATCCAATATCGCTCCATCCGAAGCCTGAAGGCAACACCGCAGATTTGTCCGTTTTCTCCATAACCGCATAGTCGATAGAGATATTCGGCAACCGTTCATAGTCTTTTTGAGATACCATACTTCCGGATATATCCAACTGCTCCATTTTTTTTAGAAGTTCAGGCTGGTGGACTTTCAACTCC
>JASFHC010000247.1:0-4216 GCA_050123435.1 Desulfobacterales bacterium | reverse complement strand
GGCATGGCTTATGAATTTGTATATGGGTTCCGTAAAGATAATGAAATATACCAGCAGGTCAAAGGTGGCAAAAGAGATCAGCATATATCCCACAAAAAAGACCAGATAAAAAACAAGGTGTTTTTTCTTTATGTGTCCGATTTCGTGGGCAATAACCGCATCAACCTCATCGGGGTCAAGGAGTTGCAACAGGTCTCTGGTAATGAGAATGTAGCGGAATTTTTTAACCAGCCCCATTACACCGGCAGTTATCATCCTACCTCCGAATATGGGCCAATATAAAATTTCAGCATATTCAAGCCCCGCTTTTCGGCACAGATTTTCGATGCGTTTTCTATAGTACCCGGTTTCTAACGGCTTGCATCTCCAAAATTTCTGAATTATTGCCGGGCCTGCTACGGCAATCGCAAAAAGAAAAATAACGAAATAGGCCATCTGGCCTTGGGTTGTGGCGAGAAAACGTTTGGGAGGCTCAAAGGGCAGGGCATTAATAATGTCGGCAACTCCAGAAAGGAGCAGCCAAGGCAACAGTACGGGCACGGAAAAAGAAATCTGAGACAGTATGTATGAATTTCTGGAGAGATCCGAGCCGGAGAGGATCTTATAAGTTCCATGGGCACAGGCCCATACAATGGCAAGGTATCCTATAAAAAGCCCGATAAATAATAGCGCCTGTACCGTCGGGATAAGGGCAAGAAAGTGAATGTCCGTTAAAAAGGATGAAAGGTTCAGGCCGTAGATATCGATGGAAAAGAGCACGATAGCCATTATGGACTGCCGAGTTAGCGCGGAACTGAATTTATGACTGAGTTGACTGACGCTTCCCCTTGAAAAGCCTTTTTCTATCCTGTGGAACTGCCTCCGGGTGATCCATGCGAAAATAACAATCAGGCCGATAAACAAAAAAAAGGTTTCTATTGAGCTAAAATTGGTATCTTCCGAAGGCTGGTAGGTGCTGTATATGAGAAGGACAATGATGAAGTATATAAAATTGCTAAACATAAGAACAGTTATTCACTTTTTTTGAAATACCTTTCTTTTTCACTGTAAATACAGCCACAATACAGCTGGCGATACATTCCCAAGCGTTTTGATTCTTCGATACCTTGTTTCCATCCATCACGAAAATCATGGTAGTAAAATCGTACTCCAACAGCTTTACCGACCGCTTGGCCTATGGATTTTATCTCCTCGTGTTTTTGGAATTTACTATACAGGAGTGTGGAGGTAAAACAGTCGAATTTACCCCGCTTGGCCACCAGTGCAGTGGATCTTAAACGATCATGGTAGCAATAGGCGCAGCGCTGCGATTCTCTGAAGACTACGTTCCGGATAAAACCTTCCAGATCATAACCTTCCTGGTATATGACCTTAAGATCAATGGTCTCAGCATAAGAGTGCAATGCTTCTTTGCGTTTCATGCATTCCGTATACGGGTGGATATTATGTTTGTAGAAAAAACCCATTACATCGAAACCTTGCTTATCAAGGGTTTTTACCGTGTAAATTGCGCATGGAGCGCAGCATATGTGAAGCAGAATCTTCATTCTCTTTTTCCGAAAATAGCGGTTCCGATACGGACAAGGGTCGCCCCTTCCTGGATAGCAACTTCAAAATCACCGGTCATGCCCATGGAAAGTTCATTCAAACTAACATTCAATATACCCTGTTGCTCGAGATGGTCTCTCAAACCCCGAAGGGCCGTAAAATAGGGCCGAACCTTTTCAGGAGCGTTGAAATAGGGCGGCATGGTCATTAGCCCTTTAACCGACAGATTCTCAAGACGGCTTATATCCTTTAGCAGACTGAACGAATCTTTGACATTTACTCCTGATTTTGAAGCTTCCTCACTGATGTTGACCTGTATCAGGATCTCCTGGATTTTATTAATTTTGCGTGACTGTTTGTCTAATTCACGGGCCAGTTTAAGCGTATCAACGGAGTGGATCAGGTCAAAGAGTCTTACCGCGTACTTGGCCTTGTTGGACTGCAGATGCCCGATGAAGTGCCACGATACCGGGTATGTTGCCAGATCGTTGAACTTTGTCCGGGCTTCCTGAACATAGTTTTCCCCTAGAATGGTAACGCCAGCCTGAATGGCTTGTCTGACCCTTGTTGTGGGAACGGTTTTGCTTACCGCAACCAGACGGATTGTTTCAGGGTTGCGTCCGCTGGCACGGGCCGCCGTTTGAATACGGTTTTTTACGGCACGCAATCTTTTTATCAAACCTGAACTCCCCCTTTAGAAAATCATTTTTACCAACCCAACGACCCTGTAAACGGATACCATTACTGTTAGACATCTAAGTTTCGGACTTAAAGCTTCGCCCCAATACACCTTCCTTTATAAGGAATTCAATGACCTCGCAAACCGGAAGCCCGACAACATTTGTATAAGAACCGTTGATGCGTTTAACCAGGAAAGTGCCCAGGCCCTGAATGGCGTATGCCCCTGCTTTGTCAAAAGGCTCGGCGGTTTGTATGTACCACTCAATTTCTTGATCGGTAAGGTTTTTAAAAAGAACTTCTGTTTCGACTGTTTCAGAAAATTTTCGGCGTTTCTCTTTGCAGCAGATTGAATAACCGGTAAAAACCTGATGAATCTGACCGCTGAGTTGTTTCAACATGGTGCGGGCTTCGGATCTGGAACCGGGCTTGCCGAGTATGGTTTTATTTTTCAGAACAATAGTGTCAGCACCGATAACCCATTTTTTAGGATATTTTTCGGATACGTTATGGGCCTTGGCCTCGGATAGAACCCTGACATAGATTTCGGGCGAAGAAATGGGCACGGATGTTTCATCGATGCTGCTGGGTATTACAGAAAAGGAAAGACCGGCTTGTTCTAACAGGTATCGCCGCCTTGGGGAACGGGATGCAAGTATTAATAGCGGATCATCATTTGAATTTTTCACGCGGTCGTCCATAATTCATCTTCCATCTAACGGCTTTCTCTGATTTTCATGGTTTCTATAATCTTATCTATACGCTGGTTGATGATCTCGCTTTTTTTATGGGAAAGGCGTAATATCTCGTAAAATGATTTTATTTTAGCGTCGAATTTGAGCAAAACCTCACCAAAATGCGCAAGTTCTGCGCTCATAGAATTAATCTGATTGTGAACATCTTCGGCAGATGGATCGGATGATGCTGAAGACTCCTTTTCTTTGAATGAGGTTATTAATTTTTCAAGGTCTTTTTTTTCCGCGTCCGAAAGACCAACAATTATTTCTGTCTGGTTTTCATCCGTCATGGTGTCACCGAAAATCATGTTTAATTATGTTTTTTAAATTCTCTGTTAATCGTGGCATCTATGGCGGCAATCTGTTCATCGACGGTTTTCAAAGAATCGGAAATCTTGCCCACATGTTTTGAATTGATGCCGGACTTCTTTTTCAACAGATTAATACTAAGCAACAGAACAACAACAATGGCAAGAAAATTTAACAGGATTAGCATATATGTCTGAAGATTGTACTTTTCAACGGTCTGTTCTGCCGGAGATTTCTCACGGATAGCTTTAGGCCCTTTTGTTTGAGCTTCCTTTGATTCTTTAGCCAGAGGCCTGTCAGAAAAAGGCTTGGCATGCAGAGACGCTTCCGCAACAACCTCCCTGGGCGGTGGAGTGATTAAATATGCATCGATAACGACGCGGTTTGGATCGGAAAGAGAAAAGGCCTTGAGCTTGAAATAGGGGAAAGAGAGTTTGATGCCGGCTGTCAAAAGCGCTTCCTCTTGAACAAATTCAATGGAACGAACCGGCTGGATTTGGGTTGTCTTATAAAGAATTCGTCGAGGCAGGACCGTTGTGCTGCCAGGAAACGCCACTGAAAATTTTCCCACACCCTCGATTACAGGCTTTATAAATTGAGCATCGTTTTGGAATTCAAACACAATTCTAGTAAAATTATGATGTTTGGCGGTTCTCACATATTTAAGGTTTGCAGCATGAGCTCCTCCGAATTGGAACATGAGGAGAAGGGCAGCAATCATTGTAAGTCCAGATTTCATATATCTTTTCATGGAGTTATTATACGTCTCCGAAATTCTAGAACTAAATTGTTTTTTGACCGTGAGATTATAGAGGAAACCATTTTGTGTGTCAAATAACAAAATAATATTGATTTAAATCAACTGTTATCGCAGGAAGCGTTCAATAGATTGATATCATCATTGTTTTTTTTATTACTGGAGGACTTTAATAAAGAGTGAACAT
>JASFHC010000246.1:0-4227 GCA_050123435.1 Desulfobacterales bacterium | reverse complement strand
TGCACATCGGAGGTATCCATCATAATTTTGACATTGCGGGTCGTATTCTGAATCGTATGCAGGAAATCCAACATGGATGGAAGGAGTTCCTGGGTGAATTCGAATTTCCAATTTTAAATGGCTTCTATGTTTTTCCAAAGGATTCTGTATGTGAATTGCCGATACCGGAGTTCGGGAAAAAACCGCCTCAATTGGGGGTTTATGAAAAACTACATTTTCAAATGCTCAAATCCTTGCATGGCGCATTTTTTTCTTTGGAATCCAAAGCCGCTCCGTTTTTCAGAAAGATGTGTAGCCGGCTCGATGGTCGTCCGGGCACCAAACAACTGGTCCACCAGTTTGAGAGTTCCATAAAGAAGCTTCTCCTGGGATGTGAGCAATGCGGGGATTGCGGAATAAAACACGTGGCTTTTCTTTGTCCGGAATCTCAATGCCCCAAGCATACAAGAAACGGGGCCTGCGGCGGCAGCAGAAACGGTAAATGTGAGGTTTTCCCCGAGCGACCATGTGTCTGGGTCAGAGCTTACAGACGGTGGGCATTTTCAGGAGAAAGTGAACAGATGATTTCCGGATGTGTACCGCCAAGGATGTGGGAACTTAACCATACCCCGTCTTGGCTTAATTTCCATTTAAAGCGTGACCATCAAAGTTTATCAACAGGTCTGTCGAAATTCTGTGAATCTCCAGAATGCACTCTTACAAGAGGATTCTCCGGTAAAAGCCAAGAGACCGGGGAATAATGAAATTGGGACATCCTTTGCGAAAACCCATTAAAATACCTGCCATGTCACGGGCATGATTCTATTTTTTTGACTTGATGTGCATTTGCGAAAGGTTCATATAGGAGGCGTATTCACCTGGAACGCTCTACGCCAGGTCCCGGACTACGGGTATGCGTGTCGGCCTCGTTATGTATAGCACTAAGTTGATACTTTCTTTTCGGGAAACAGGTTAAGTATATCTTCTTCTGACGCTCTGCAGATCCCCTGCTCCGTTATAAAACCGGTAACCAGTCTTGCGGGTGTGACATCAAAAGCAAAATTGGCGGCCGGGCTTCCTTTGGGAGGAATTAAAACATTTCTGATCGTCCCCTGGTCCAGCCCTTGGACATATCTTATTTCATCCGGATCTCGCTCTTCTATAGGTATCTCTTTTATTCCATCTTTAATATCCCAGTCGAAAGTGCTTGATGGCAGGGCAACATAGAAAGGTATATTGTTGTCCCTGGCCGCTAGGGCCTTGAGATACGTCCCGATTTTATTAGCAACATCTCCGGTGAATGTTGTTCTGTCCGTACCCACAATGACCATATCAACCATACCGTGCTGCATAAGATGGCCACCGGCATTATCTGTTATGACCGTGTGTTTGACACCATGTTTGCCAAGTTCCCATGCCGTCAGCCGTGCACCCTGGTTCAGGGGTCTGGTTTCGTCAACCCATACATGTACATCTATTCCCTTATTAAATGCAGCATAGATCGGTGCCGTAGCCGTGCCATACTCGATGCAGGCCAGCCATCCCGCATTGCAATGGGTAAGAAGATTAACGGTATGGCCTTGTTTATTAAGACTGATTTCATGAATCAGGCTTAATCCGTGTTCACCGATTTTTCGACAGTTTTCAGCTTCTGCCTCGGCAATCTTGTGGGCTTCTTTACGTGCCATACTAATTTTTTCTGAGGCATTGTCTGTTTTTAACACTTCAGATAAAACTTTATCCACCGCCCAGGCGAGATTAACCGCCGTGGGCCTGGCCGTTTTTAACCTTTTGCATTCTTTTATTAAATAGTCATTCCCAACAGTATTAACGGATGAATTAAAAATGGCAAGATATACACCATATGCCGCCGTAACCCCGATTAAGGGCGCCCCTCTTACATACATCTCCTTGATAGCTGTGATGACATCATCAACGGTTTTAAGATCAGCGATT
Source organism: Desulfobacterales bacterium (assembly GCA_050123435.1). Taxonomy (GTDB): domain Bacteria; phylum Desulfobacterota; class Desulfobacteria; order Desulfobacterales; family UBA11574; genus S5133MH16. The sequence goes on along the minus strand of JASFHC010000246.1, from coordinate 2,292 downwards.
ACAAATTCGTGGGGAAGACGTCTTTGGTCGATAATTTTTACAATATTTAAATCCGAATCAAGCCAAATGGGTCGTAGATCTTTGCCGTCTATTTTCATAATCAAAAACTTAAACCTAAATCCTGAATAGTTTTAAAGGATTGTGAGCAAGCTGCTTGTTTGCCGCATTCAATCTGTCTTCATTCGATATCACCGCCACTCCTTGCTTTTGGTTGTTGTTATCGAAATATTTTTGGGCGACGTCTATGATCTGGTCGCGGGTCAGGGTAAGAAGTCTTTGCTTGAATTGTTTACGGGTTTCATCCGACAAGAAAACGATTTTCCTGAAAAAAGCCTTTCTGGCCGCGGTCCCCGGTGGATCAGGTTTGTCAATGTCAGAGCATACTTGGAGGATTGCCTCTTTGATGTCTTCATCGCCGTAATTACCGGATTTTATAAACCCCCGAGCGTTATCGTATGTTTTTAGAGTGGAAACAATATGCGGATCCCTGTAAGAAGCGAAGCAAAACAGTCCGTTTTCAGTATTGTACACGGCAAAGCCGCCATATGCGCCGCCTTTTTCCCGAATCTCGCGATGCAGATACAATGATCTAAGTATCTTGCTTATCACGGATAAGGCCGGTGCATCTTCATGTTCCAGGCGTACGGTTTCAAAAGTCTTGGCCACAAATGAAACGGATGACGATGTGCTCCACCCCTCTCTGGGGACTTGATCATTACAATCGATTTCCGGTGTCATAAACCCATGTCCCGAAGCTAATAATTCCGGCCCGTGTATGAGTCCATTTTGTATGGATGCCGTAGCTGAAGAAGCTGCTGTAATCGCTTGTTCTTCACCAATCAGCGCAATTTTAAAGTTGTTGCGTGTAAAAAGTGTTTTGCTGATGGCAAAAAGTTTTTCAGAGACGGATTTCAGTTTTTCGTCTGTAAGGTCGCTGGTTATCGACTTTGTGGTTTGAAGCTGTTGAATTCCGTGCCAGGTTTCGTTCAGTGCACTTGCCGAAGAAAAATTCCTTGACGCCATGGACATCGCTAACCGGTGACCGTTTTGCACAATCATTGATTCCAGGCCTGCACGGTACTCCAAAAAAAGGCTTCGTAAACGAACCAAATCTGAAAAATCGAATTTGCACAAAAGTTCTTCAATGATTTCAAACAGGTGGTCCTGATTTCTAACCAGACACTTTCCATTAACAGCGACAAGGGGTATGCAGTCTCCTATATCGTCAAAACCGGTACGGGCATGGCACGACAAGCCGATACCGCCGGTATACGCATCGATTCGCTGGGCCATTTCTGTATAGTGATGTATGGCAGTGCCGATCTTGGAAAAGGCATGACAGAAAAAAGGAACCAGGGGGACCAATTTTTTTTCCAGCAATCCGCTTCCGGCAACCCCCAAAAAATAAAAGATACCGGAGGTTGCTTGCTGATAGCAAGTGGCCGGTACAGTGTCATAAGAAGTTGATGCTTTCACGATTTGAACCGTGGGGGGAATCTCTTCAAGATCTAATGTGGGAAGACAGGAAATGTCCTCTTTGTATTCCTGGAGTTGTTTTAACGCGTGGGTATCTTTTTTTATTTTTGTAAGTTGGGATTGTGTCATTTCATCACGGATCCGTTCGAGTTCTTCTGTGACTCGCTGGCGCTCTTTCCGTTCCATTAACGGATCAGGAACAAGAGTAAGAAGCACCCGATGCGCATTGTCCAAAAAATATTTTTTAATCTGGTGTTCAAGGAAGGGCCCCTTAGAGATTTCATTTCGAAGCTGTTGAAGATCGGCATCAAACTGCAAAATCCTGGAAGGATCACCTCCATGAAACCAACTGCCGGCAAATGTCAACAGCAACTTGATACCATATGGATAAGGGATGTTTGTTACCTCTTTACGATGAAACTCCAGTTGATGAATGGCGGATTCAATCATTTTTTTTTCAATGCCGTTTTTCGAGAGATCCTCCAGAACATTAAATATTATGGTTTTAATACGATCAGCGGCAGATTTCTCAACATCTTTCAATCCGCAGACAAACATGGTGTCCTTGTTGTTCGCATCAAAACCGGTTCCGTCACAAAGAGTTGTTCCGAGTTTGGAATCTATGAGCGCCTTGCGCAGAGGAGATGCGGAGTTTCCAAGAAGAATTTGCTCAAGGATCGTTAGAATCAAAACATCAAAAGGATCTTTGATATTGGCGGTAAGCCATGCCATACAAACCTGGCATTTTTTTGATGGGTCTTCATTTTTGTCCAATGGATAAAAATATGTTTTCTTTCTCGGTGCGCTCCAGCGGGG
>JASFHC010000245.1:0-4228 GCA_050123435.1 Desulfobacterales bacterium | reverse complement strand
GTTCAGCTTATCCTGACTGTAAAACTTACCTTATCGTTCCAGTAGTAGGTCGCAAATCCGATGCAAAAGAACAAATGATTTCCCCAACCTGCGATTTCAAATTGTTCATGAAAACGATTAAAAGCAAGGACATTATGGAGGTCGTTTACTTAACAGAACAGGAAGCGACTAAGGCGGAACGGTTGGCGTTAAAACCCGAATCCAATCCAAAACAAAGACAGAAATGTAGTGATGAGTATTCAGTGCTTTTGAAAGGTTTTATTAAATATATTAGATTTGCTGTTAAGCCTAAATTGCCCGAGGATCATGAGTATCGTATATTTACGTCATCTCGAAATGATCTTCAGGCCTAAAAGGATTGGCAAATTATGACAGGTCAGCAATTAGAACACACAAGGAAAGATTACACCATATTATTTATATTTAGTGTTCTTTTAATAATCGTTGGGATTGGGATTGCATTTTGGGTTTTTAATAATATTTATGAAATGTTTACAAATCCATCTTCAATGATTCCATTTCAACATTTAATAAAAGAAACTTTAGAATCATCATTAAAGTTTAGTAGTCAAAAAATTTCATTAATCATACCACCGGAAATTTTGGCATATTTTGTAGCTATCGCACTATTATCCGTCGGTGCTAGAATCGCTGGTTTATTTTTAAAGAGTGGGATAAGTTTATATCATCATACACAAAAGCAGTTTATTAATGAAATTTCGAAGTTAAAACTCGACATAAAAAAGATGCTTAGTTCTTTCCAGAAATCATAAGGAAGGCTCGATTGGCTTGGAATTCAGGTACCCAATTTCAAGATTAACCACGGTTTATATTAAAAACATCTCCCCCCCACAATTATCTAACCATTTTAAAATCTATTAAGAATAAGACCCATTCTCGTTATCCGACACTATTGGATTTGATGGCTGATTTTTTAAGAGTTTTCGTCCCAACCGAGCAACAGCCACAAGTCCGACACCCAGCAATAACATACCGGTAGGTTCTGGAACCAATAGGATGACCATTATTCGTTCTCTTTTTGAATGAGAAATTTAGGTGACTGTTTCCCCAAATTTATTTTCTTTGAAAACCGTTGTTGCGGTGATCACACGTTCTTCAACGTTTTTGGATCTGCGTAGAAGAATCTGGATTTCACATTCGGGAAACAACTCCTTAAGGTGTGAAACCAAACCATATCGGGGCTCACCGGTGTCACTTAGAATAATAATTTTTTTCATTCCAAATGCCTTTTGCAATCATTTAAAGATAGACTCATTTATTATTCCATATCGAATTTAAGGTACTATTGTTTGAAAAAGATAATCATTGAGTTAGAATTTTGTTCAGTATCCATTGTTTTGTCCAAATCTCTTTGAGCGCTAATTGAAACGTTTTTTATTTAAAAACCTTGCGTTCCTCATCAAAATCTAACTGTATTCTAACCAACTCCAAATACTGTAAGCATACATGTTTATATAAAGTAATGTGCTGAACGGTCTCCTATGAAAGAAATATTTGTGGTGATACTGTCAATACTGCTGGTGGGCTGGCTGATTTTTTTACAGTTCAAGAAGCTAAAAATTAACCCCCCTAACGCAGACCTGCTTGTGGGGGTGTTGAATAAATTATGCTCAAATTCGAAAACAGTCAGATCCGGAAAAACGGTCATAAAAAACCAAAAAGAATAGAAAAATGGAAAAGAAAAAGAACGTGCTGTTCATATGTGTCCATAACAGCGGAAGAAGCCAGATGGCAGAGGCTTTTCTGCGTGCATCCGCAGGGAACAAATTTGATGTGGAAAGCGCAGGATTGGAACCCCGGGAGATCAATAAGCTTGTTATCCAAGTCATGAAGGAAATGGATATCGATATATCCGGAAATACCTCGGACAGCGTCTTTGATTTTTACAAAGAAGGACGGCTATATGACTATGTGATCACGGTTTGTGACGAGTTCATTGAAACCCAGTGCCCGATTTTCCCCGGCATTACCCGTAGATTGCACTGGGCCTTTCCGGACCCGTCAAGCGTAAGCGGCACAGATGAGGAAAAGCTCTCCAAAGTTCGAAAAATCAGAGATGATATTCACAAACGGATCATGACCTGGTTGAATGTGTTCGAGTAAAAAAACGTTCGTTCAGAGCATTCACAAATCTAACATCATGTCATCTATATCCTTTTTCCTCCCTGTTGATATCCTTGGCGTCACGCAAGAGTTCGCAGCACCAGTATATCTCGCAATATCAGCCCCGGAATAGCCGAGCGCCCTGACACCACTCCAAAACATTGCACACCCGGCTGTCACTACTGCCCTTCTTCGATCCGCTCACCGAAATTCACCCATAAAAATATTGTACCTTTCACACACTTTCTCTTTAAGTGCTTTAATATCGATTCGTTGTCCATATCGTCATCAGAAATGCAAACCTGTTTTTTAATCTGGTAGGAGGTAGCCTTCCTGGCTACCCCCTCCCTACAGAACGGCTCGTACCGGCCAGGTAAGCCGCTCCTCGATCAGCGACTGAACGTTAGTTCAAGAGGTTTCTGGTTTCGGGTGAAATCATGTAGAAAAATAAGCCCCTGCTTACTAAACCATTTGAGATTCATGACAAATCGAACCTCCTTGCGCTCCACCGATTGCCACTTGTTCATCTTAACCCAGACCTTATGAGCTTCTTGAGGCTTGAACCCGGCTCTTATCATCATTTTCTGAAACTTTCGTGGCTTTTTCCATTTCTTTAATTGCATGGATCTAAGACGGCTGCGTATCCAGCCATCAAGATCTCTGAACAGCATGCGGAACTCTTGAATTCCAAAATAAGAAACCCAGCCTATCAGATACTCATTCAGTTCCTGAATGCAATGATACATGGAAAGCGGGTTATTCCTCCGGGTTAATTCTCGAACCTTGTCCTTGAATTTTCTTCGAGCTTTATTGCTCACTCGAATCTTGCCCCGAAGAATCTGAAAGCCAAGAAAGGGAACATCCTTGACCAATGCCACCTGGCTTTTCTCCCGGTTTACCGGAAGGTTCAGTTCATTTTCCAGATGCCCGGCTATTCCCTCCATTACTCGCTTTGCAGACCTTTCCGATTTCAACAAAATCAGAAAATCGTCCGCCCATCGGCAGTACCGATGACCTCTTTTCTCAAGCTCTTGATCCAGTTCGTTCAAAACAATGTTTGATAACATCGGTGAAAGCGGAGACCCTTGAGGACACCCCTTGGTCGTCTTTTCAAATTTACCATCAACCACTATCCCCGCTTTTAACGCTCTTGCAATCAGCGTTACAAGCCCCTCATCTGCTATTTTCCTGCGGATGAGCTTTAGGATCAAATTGTGGGGTATTTCATCGAAAAAACTTGCCAGATCAATCGATACACACCATTCGTAGCCTTCTGTCACGATCTTTTGAACGTGATAAATAGCCTGGCGCTGGCTGCAACCTCTACGAAATCCATAATTGGACGTCGTAAACTCTGGATCAAATATTTCTTGAAATACCAGATTGACACTCTGGCTGACCACTCGATCCATTACAACGGGTATGCCTAACTTCCGCATCTTTGAAGTGCCTTCTTTGGGAATCAAGGCTCTTCGAGCAGGTTTAAAACGGTAGATTCCAGCTTTCAGCTTCTTATGAATAAGCCCTAATAGCTCATCTTTTCGTCGCTCAAATGCTTCTATCGTCATTTTATCTATTCCCGCTGCCCCGGCGTTTTTCTTTACCTGTTGCCATGCCGTTCGCAGTCGTCTCGGGTCATAGATCCGTTCTAACACCTTTACATGTTTCACTTTTCCTCCGTGACTATCCTGCATTAAAGATTGCCGGGTTACAAGCCGCCCTTGGGACTGGACACCGGATGCCTGAACTTAACTGATTCCAGCACCCCCGCTTTGCGGTTTTCTGGTCTCCTACTGATTCCTTGCAACGCTGATTCGACTCCTTAATGATGTCACCATCGCCTTTCGTCCACGGCTTCCTACATTCCACCGACGATGCTTGGAATGCCCGGACCTGACGGTGTAATGTATCAGTATAGGGTGGGATCTATCATACCATCGTCGTGCGACGGGTTCTCCGGCCTATACATCCTTACACTCTCACGTCTTTCCGGTCGTCAGGGTTTTATCCTCTGCTCTGTTACCAGGCTTCATCGGCCCTGAGTCACCAGTACTACCCGTGGATCTGCCACCTTCTGTGCCCTGCCCCGCTTCGGGTTCGCCTA
>JASFHC010000244.1:0-4242 GCA_050123435.1 Desulfobacterales bacterium | reverse complement strand
ATTTTTCTGATACATGTAAACATTTCCTAGAATCATTTTTGCCGGGTAACTATTGGGTGCAATTTCAAGAACCTCCAGGCTTTGTTTCATCGCCAGGTTAACATCGCGCTCGCCCAAATAAATTTCTGCCAATAGGAGCTTTGCTTTTAATAGCCGGGGGTTTAATTCAATGGCTTTGGAAAGGGCTTTCTTTGCCAGCCTGGATTCCCCCTTCCCCAAGTGTGCGACCCCTTTGAAGTAATAGACACGAGCATATCCTGGTTCTTCTTCTATTAGCTGGTCAAATAATGTAATCGCTTCGTCAAACTTTCGCTGATAGACAAAGAATTCCCCTTTTAACATTCGGGTCGGAAAATATTTGGGTCTTTTTTTTAAAATATCGGTGATATACTTTTCAGCATCCCCAATTTTTTTATTCTTGACATAAAACCTTGCAATCGAGTCCATTATCCGAAAATCTTCAGGCTGAAGGTCAAGAGCCTTGTTGTACATGGTTAACGTCTTTTCTTTGCTGCCGACAGCATCGTAAAATCTTGCGGTAACCATATAGGGCTTTATATTTTTGGGATCGATTACAACGGCCTTCAGATATGCTGCTTCTGCCTTGCTCATGTGGTTATGTCTAAAGTAAAAATTCCCGAGGTCAATAAAAAGATCTGAATTCTCCGGGTTAATGTCGATGGCCTTCTTTATCTCGGCTTCTGCAAGGTGATACTTTTTGTTGCTGTCGTAGAAACGAAAAAGGGCAAGATGTAGGCTTACAGCATCAGGATTACTGAGAACCGCCTTTTTAAGAATATTTTCAGCCTCTGAAAACTTTCCCTGACGTGCCAATATACGGGAAATTTCTATATAGGCACGGGGTTCCTTGTTATTGAGTTTAATAATTTTTTCAAATACAGATACAGCATCATCCTGCTTTTTTTCCAGTTCAAGGATTCCGGCGAGCACAAATAGGGCTTCTATATTTTCCGGTTCTTTACTTAAAACCACGTTAACTTTTTCCCGGGACTCCTTAAGTTTTTTTCCCAACAAATAGAATGTAGATAGTTTAAGCTGAGCATTCAAGTTTTTCGGATCAAGCTTTGCAACCATTGAATAAGCCCTGAAAGCCTCTTGAGGATTTCCGAGATTCAGGTGGGTTTGGCCAAGCTTTATATACGCATCGACATATTCAGGATCTATATGTATCGCATTCTTGAATTCGAGCTCTGCGCTTTTGTATTCTCCTTTCTCAAAATAGACGTTGCCTTTTTCAAAATAAGAGATTTTTTTCTCTTCATTTGATGAACAACCATACATAAAAGTAGCTGCAACAAAAAAATAAAGCATAAAAAAATGTTTCAAACGGCCCATTATTTGACCTCCGTGGATTTTTTTTGTGTTCCTTTGCAAGTTTCGCATCAGTCGGATATTCAGGCAGTTCGTTGTACTTTCAGGAGCTTAAATAAATTTTAGCATTAAAACATTTTGTTTTTCAATAAAAACATTTATGAAATAAATTACATAATTTTTATATAGTTGTAACAAAATGTACATGAAAACCAATATCCATGCAGCTAAGATATAGTCAGTAAACCGCATTATTTTTTTATAACCCCCTAATATTTAAAGCAAATAATTTTAATAAAAAAAAATTACCATTTCATTTTTTTTCTGGTACTTTATTTGCATATGGTATTCTGAAGAATTCGAAAAAAGGTTAATGCAGATTTTAGGTATGAACAATTTTGCTATGGGAGAAATTAACAGGATTTGACTATGAATATTACGGCTATGGCAATAGCACTTATAGACAACGGGGGCAGACGGTTAGGTATTGACAGGCGACAATTTTTATACACAAACCATATCCCGAATAGGAGGCTGGGCAAAGATCGTAGGACCGGCCGTGACCGGAGGAACTACATAGATCGTAGAAGTGGTAAGGTAGTAATAATGAAAAACAGGGAAAATTTGAGAGAAGGTAAGGATCGAAGAAGCGGTTCGGACCGTAGAGCAGCCTTTTCAGCTGCTTTGTCTTCTTGATATCGCTGCTATAAGTTCCATTTAATACAAATAACAAAAAAGGCAGGGGGTTTAAATGCCAATCAGGCATCCCCTCTGCCTTTGTTTTTTTAACCACGAATGAACGCAAATAAACACAGATTTTGAAGCAAGTGTTCAGTCACCAAAAAATATCCTATGTTTTCATTAAATTGTAGAAATTCCGAGACGTCAAATTAGAAAATTAAATTTGTGTCCATTTGCCTGCCCTGTAGCTCCGGAAGATGGTACCGGGGCGGTTAAGGCATTCTACTTGATGGGGGGTTTAATATCAAGATCACTGATTTTATAAAGGAGAGTTTTATAACTTATTTTTAAGATTACGCTTGCTTTGCTTCGATTCCAGCCGGTTTTTTCAAGGACAAATGAAATAACCTCTTTTTCGATCCTGTCCAGCGCCTTTTTTTTGATCTTTTTAAGAGAAAAAGACACATTGTCTGATGAATAATCGTCCTTAAAGTCTAATAGGTCTTCGACGATTGAAGCCCCGCCCATGGATGGTTCAACCGAGGTTGAAATTAAGGAGGGTCGATTTTTCATGGAAAGATCATCGATAACTTCTTTCCAATTTCCGATAACCATGCAGCTTTTTAGTACATTCTGAAGTTCCCTGACGTTTCCTGGCCAGCTGTATGATATAAGCCTTTCCATATCGTCACTGCTGGGTTTCGATAACTTTCTTTTATCAAACTGTGGCGTGTATTTTGTTATAAAATGGTCAATTAACAAAGGGATATCTTCAGGTCTGCTATGAAGAGGGGGAATATATATTTTTATAATGTTGAGTCGATAATACAGATCTTCTCTAAAAAGTCCTTTTGCTACCTTCTTTTCGAGTTCCTGGTTTGTGGCTGCGATAACCCAAGCATCTGTTTTAACGTCTTTCTCGGAACCGAGGGGGGCAAACTCACCGCTTTGAAGGACATGAAGGAGTTTGGCTTGAAGCGCAAGGGACATATCACCGATTTCATCCAAAAATAGAACTCCTTGATGTGCCAGTTCGAATTTTCCACGTTTTTTTCGTTCAGCTCCGGTAAAAGCACCTCGCTCAAATCCGAATAGTTCACTTTCAAGCAACCCATCCGGCAATGCAGCGCAGTTGACTTTTATGAACGGTTTGTTTTTTCTTATGGATTTATGGTAAAGGTTCTGAGCAACAACCTCTTTACCGACACCACTTTCACCGGAAATTAAAACGTTTAATCCCGTGTCGCCAATGTGTTCGATCAGCTCGTTGATTCTCTTGATGCTTTTACTTATTCCGATTAATGGAGGTACCATAAATTAAACGTCTCAGAAATTCCTTATTGGACACAGGTGAACACAGATTATCTGGGTTTTTAAATTGCAAAATAACAATATTATCTGTGTATATCTGCGAAAATCTGCGTCCTATTTAATTTGTGCAGATTTCAGGGAGAAAGTAACTCCCTAATTACTATGTCAAGCTCTGAAAGATCAAAAGGTTTTTCCAATACCCGGTTGGCTTGAGCTTCTGTGGCTAATGCTTCAGGATGCTCACCCCATCCGGTTATGGCAATAACCGGTATATCAGGAAATTTTTTCTTAATTATTGAGATAAGACCGACTCCGCTTATGTTCGGCATAACGAGATCTGTTATTACCAGATCAAATGCTTGCTTTTCTGTTTCGAGCAATTTCAGCCCATCCAAGCCGTCGGAAGCAGAGACAACATTATAATTTTTCTTGCTCAGGAAATCGGTAAGTGCAGTCAAAATTTCTTTGTTGTCATCAATTATGAGCAATTTATATGTGGTGTCCATTTTTTTAAATCCATCCTCAGGGTTGATGAATTCGTAACCCATCAAAAAATTCAAGCAATTTGTAAAATTATTATATAAAACTCAGATGATTTTGGCAAGCATACTTTTTCCGACAGCACTAAATTAAACCTAAAAACTTAACCGATCGAATCCGTTGAGAATAATCAGCAATCAGCAACGATACAGCCGATGCCTCATGCCCTCCGTGAAATAGTCTTGCGTGGAGCAGGAATTTAACGGGTCCGGCATCTGTTCGACGAACCGTGTCAAACGATAAATGTTCGGGAACCGGCGTCAGATGTCGCCAAATTAACTTACGAAAAATTCATAATAATCGGCAATTAATTTCCCATTATTATGTAATTAATTTCATATTTATCATAAGTCAAGGTAAAAATGATTGCAAACTAGA
>JASFHC010000243.1:0-4249 GCA_050123435.1 Desulfobacterales bacterium | reverse complement strand
GTCAAACAGCACCACCGCTGCATAGGTCCAGCATCCCCGTGCATCCACAGTGGCCCCCTTGGGCGTATTCGGGCATTGATCCAAGTCATCCGTTACCCCGTCACCGTCACTGTCCATCGGTTTTGGAGCCACTACCATGGGAGCAGCTTTGGCCAAAAATACGCTCTTTACAAAATCTCCCATGGCACCACTATCTTTAAATCCGTCTGCAGAAGCTGAAACTCCACACTCACCGGCTGCAGCAACCTGTTTCATCAGCGCTTCACCGGCAGGATTGTCTCCCACCAGCACCGTGTATATGCAAAGCCGGTTACCGAACTCACCTTTCATGGCCTTGGCAGCCTTTACCGGAGCTTGGTCCATATTTTCTCCATCGCTAACGATAATCACTGCGACTTGACCTTGACTTGACTTCAATTCACCAGCAGCAGCGGTGATGGCTGCTTTCAGAGGAAAAGAACTGTTTCCGCTGGGCGCCTTGGTAGCGTTCAGGGCCGACCCGAATCCTGAAGTTGAATATTGAGTCGGTCCATAATCCAGCATGATTGAGTCATCATGACCAAATGTTATGAGAGCACCATTATAATTCAATTCCGGAAGGGTCTGATTCATAGCGGCACAGAACTCTTTGGCAATCTCAACCTTTTTTTTCTCCCCGTATTTATGATTCATTGAGTAAGATGTGTCCAAAATCACCACAAAATTGTCCACCCTGGGTTCATACTGATCCGCTGCCAATGTGGCCGGGCTGAAAACAGGTGAGGTGGTTTGCACTTGCGGTGCCGCACAACTGAACATCAGAGCACTGATCATTACCAAAAATACTGCTTTAAAATAATACTTTTTCATGACATTTCCTCCTTGTTTGATTTTGTTTTGTTTATATTTCTAAAGAAATACGAAGCTGTTTGTACTTCTTATTCCTTATGTTTATACATATGTACGTCGCACTGGGGGAATGGAATACTGATGCCTTGAGCATCGAAACCTTTCTTAATATTCTCGGTCAGGTTAAAATAGACATTCCAATAATCATCGGCCTTCACCCATGGACGAACCGCAAAATTCACACTACTGTCTGCCAGCTCGACAACCCCAATCGTTGTAGACGGATCTTTTAAAATCCGTTCTTCTTTGGCCAAAACATCCATTATGACTTTCTTTGCATGATCAATATCGTCTCCATAACCGATTCCAAAAACCAGATCAACGCGTCGTGTTCCTTTGGCCGAATAGTTGGTGATGTTGCCCGCTGTTAAACCTGCATTAGGGATAATCACCGTCTTGTTGTCCGGGGTCTTGAGCTGGGTGGTAAAGATCTGAATCGCTTCAACCGTACCGGCAACCCCTGCACCTTCAATATAATCACCTACTTTGAACGGACGAAAGATGATCATCAGAAAGCCGGCGGCAAAATTCGACAAAGATCCTTGCAACGCAAGACCTATGGCCAGGCCTGCTGCACCGATAACCGCGATAAATGAGGTTGTCTGGATTCCCAGTTGTCCGAGAGCCGCCAGAACCACAAACACCAACAAAGCGATATACGTCATGTTCGAAACAAAAGATGCGATGGTTGGATCAACCTGCCGTTTGTTCATCACGTTTTCCGCAAATTTTGTCAAACCCTTGGCAATCCATCGACCCGCAACAAAGACGACAACGGCTGCAATGACTTTAAGCCCGTAAATTGTTAATAACTCCCATATCCTTTCAGTTAAATTTTCCATTTCTTATCTCCTTTGTATCATACTAGAAAACTAAATTATAGATAAGATAACAAATTATGAGCAATTAGACGGAAATTCTTTTTGATTGTTCAGTCCCAATGGACTCAGAAATTAAAGGGGGCAAATAAAAATAAAGCGTGTTTCTTTTACAAGCTCCACAATGACTTTTTTTAGGCTAAAATCTTTAGCTGAATAATTACAGTTTAATGAGCAAATTTTGTGCCAAGCGGAATAATAGCCGAAAAGGATAACGACAAACAAGAAAAAACTACAGGTTGCTTTAGTCCTGACGGTAAATCCACACAAAAATTTTATGGATGGAAAACATATATATGGTTATATTATAAATAGTTATGGTCTATATAAAGTATAAAAGAAATGCTGATCGATAACGTTACACAGTAGATAATAATAAAAAAACTTCAGTAATAAATCTCGTTTTAGGATAAAATTAATAATTGTCTCATGATTCTTAGTGATACACATCTGTTTCATGAGACAATCCATGTCTTCTTTCGGGACGTTTTGCAAAGATCTCATCTATTGATAAACTCGTAAAAAGTCCGATTTAGACGGTTTCGTAAAAAGTTCAAATTCAAGGCGTGCAAATTTTGCAATCATGAGGCGTACTTATCGTAAGTTGAATGATTGCAAAATGCAGCACAACGCAGAAGTTGGACTTTTTACGAGATCGTCATCTATTGACCCACTAATTTCTTGAGTCCGCTACCGATGCCCTCTGTTGTCTTCTGGATCACGCTCTTTTTGTCTTCTGATTTCTCAGCTTCAGACTTTTGATACTCTTTTTCAGCGGCTTCAATAATGGCAACACATGGATTCTTATCACCAAATTGGCCATTGGCCAGAACTGCAGCAACACCAAAAGGTCCAAACAGAGCCACACCGCCGATGGCCTTTCCCAGGGTAATGATTGATCCGGTGGTATCGATGGAATAAGAAGGCTTGGAAAGGGTTCCCTTGAACTTAAGTGTTTTTGTCAACTCACCCAAACTCAGGCTAAATTTTCCCAGACCATTGATGCCGACCCCTTTTTGGGGAATCGGTTTGAGAGACAGATCAATTTCCTCTGTCTTGAGATCGATTTTACCGTACCCCAACACACGAACCTGATTGGTATCTAATACCAGTGCGTTGCTTTGCGCCAATCCGTTTTTAATGTCAAATCCTCCGGCAAAACAGTTGATTTTGGTGTATTTTTGCTCCTTCTTCAAGGGATTAAGTAGTTGCAAAAGCACAGCACTCAAATCGGATCCCAGGAGTTCAACAGCGTTTTGGTTTATTCCCCCTTCACCCATGACCACCATAGTTTTACCGTTTAAACCGGACATAAGTTCCGCTACTGAGTTTCCCCGGCCCTGAAGATCGAGTTTTATATCCACACTGCCGTGGAGAGAGTCACTAATCCCCAGCTTTTTTAGCATACTGCCAAGTTTATACTGGTCAAGTCTGAGTGCCGTGGCTATTTGGGCAACCCTGCCCTTAACCTGAAGATCAAAATGACCATGGAGCGTACCGCCGTTCACACCTAGTTTAAGGGGGTTTACGGTAAGGTGCCCATTTTCAAGAACCATGTGCACATTAGTGTCACTAAGAAACAATGGTGTCAGCAAGAGTTGTTTTGCGCTAAGTTCAACTTCTGCGTTCACCTGATTTAACATTTCCAGAGGTAAAGGGGTGTCGGAAAAGACTTTGGTTTTTTTTGCGGAAAGTTTGTCAGAATTCTTTTCCGGTTCGTCGGACTTGCTCCCTTTTTTGGGCAACAGAGGACCTAAATCCAGTTTTTGTGAGGACAATTCCGCAGTTATCCGTGGCTTTCTGCCTTCAAGGTTTATTTCTAACGATCCATTTACATCGCTCTCTTGGATGAATGCATTGAGGCCGGAGATCTTGTAAGATTTTTCCGAAAGGGCCACGGCATTGCCCGAGACAGAAAAAGGGCCGTTGAAAGACACGGGCTTACCGGAAATCTTTTTTAGATTTGCAATATCTTTGCCTTGAATATCAAAACGAAGATTCATTCCCTTTATGGCCGTGAGATTCTCAACGGTACCCATAACCCTTGCTTTGACCACCTCTTCGGTACCCACCTTGAGGTCGAGGTCCTCCAGTCCCAGCCTGCCGTCGGGATCATTGAGCTTGGCCGTTACATCAAAAGGACCGAATTCCGGAATATACGTTATGTTATACTGCTTTAAAATTTCAGGGATGGAAGGTCCGGTTCCCGCAACCGTGATAGACAGACCTTTAACCCTTATAAGATCCCGGATCGAACCCGTAGCCCGTGCCCGAACCTCCTCGTCTTTTCCGCCTACCTTGAGATCCAGATCCGTCAGTCTCAGCCTGCCGTCGGGGTCAGTGAGTTTGCCCGTTATATCAAAAGGACCAAATTCCGGGATATACGTTATGTTATACTGCTTTAAAATCTCGGGAATGGAAGGTCCGGTTCCCGTGACCGTGAGAGCAAGCCCCTTGCCCTTTATAAGATCCCGGATTGAACC
>JASFHC010000242.1:0-4252 GCA_050123435.1 Desulfobacterales bacterium | reverse complement strand
GTAAACATATAGGAAAACTTTCGAGACATCCGAACGACCAGTACCGAAAATCCCATGAGCAATAATCCAGACAACAGGACATGGACGAAAGACCACTTCTGTTGCGGATAGAAAATCGATAGGTTTACGGGATATATCATTTTTTGGATGTAACTTATATAGGATACAAATGCATTCGCCACCCGGACATTAAAAGGAAGAGCCTCTATAGATGCCACGGTACCTCCATGTTGTTGGACAAAAAAAGTGACAACGCATGAACCCGCTGAAAGAATAAACAGAGGAATCTTTTCCAGAACGAGTTTAACAACGGTTTGAATTCCGGGCATCCGGAATTTGTCTTCTTTTGTTTGAAAACGTGAAAGAGGCCAAAAATCGAGCAACAACAGAACAAAAGGCAACGTCACAATCATTGGCTTTGCCATCAATCCCAGAACAAAAAAAATAATTAACAATACATAATATTTTTTATTCGGATGCAAAACATATCCGGCATAAGCCCACATACTCATAATCCAGAAGAAGGCACATAAAACATCCTTTCGCTCCGCAATCCATGCAACCGATTCCACATGCAACGGATGTACGGCAAAAAGAATAGCGACAAGACCGCTTCTCCATAGTGCTCCTGTTATCCAATTAAAAAAAAGGAAAAGTAAAATTGAATTGGCTATATGTATCTGTAAATTTGTCCAGCGATGGCCCATGGGATTCAAACCATAAAGCTCGGAATCCAGCATATGGGACAGCCATGTTAAGGGATGCCAGTTGGCGGCATGACTTGTGGTAAACGCCCAAATAATCCCTTGGATCGTTAATCCGATTCTAACATCTATGTTTTCCGTAACATACAACTCGTCATCATAGTTTACAAAATCGTAATGTATGCTCTTATAATATATAAGAAGAATTGCGACGATAAGGAACAAACATATTGCGACTTCAAATCGTCTTTTTTTAGTGTAATTACAAATCATCGCATCTTGTTATTTTATCTAGTTTATTAATAATATTGGTAAGGTATCGTTAGAATGGGACGCGAGACGGAAGTATTATAGATAATTAAAGTTTGCTTGTAAAGATTGGTCTTTAATGATAATGAACCATCGGGCGAAAACCGCGCGCCTTCAGGAATTACATCAACAAAACTATTTGGGCCTTTAACAGAAGATAATGACCAAAAAAGATAAAATCAGAAAACGTTTTGATACTCTGGCCGAAAAACGCCAATACTGGAGAAATCGTAATAAATATTATTACAGTGACCAGGAAAAATATTTTCAATTTTTAATCCCTAAAGGACTATCGATATTAGAACTAGGGTGTGGAACCGGCGATCTTTTAAATGCTTTGAAACCCGGACGTGGTGTGGGAATCGACTTCAGCCCGGAAATGATTCGAATAGCCGGAAAACGATTCTCCAATCTAGATTTTCGTTTAGCAGATATCGAACAATTAGAAAGCTGGGGAGAGACCTTTGATGTTTTAATTATGGCTGACGTTGTGGGCCACCTCATGGACATACAAGCAACATTCAGACAGCTTCACATGTTTTGCAGGCCCGATACCAGAATTGTCGTTTCATATTATAATTTTTTTTGGGAACCAATTCTTAAAATGGGCGAAATGATGGGACTGAAGATGCCCCAGCACCACCAGAACTGGCTTTCCTCGAATGATATCTGCAATCTCCTCTCTTTGGCCTATTTTCAGGTTGTTAAAACGGAATTCCGTCTGCTCGTTCCTAAGCGAATTCCCTGGTTCAGCAACTTTATCAATAAATATCTTGCTTCACTACCGTTTTTGAGAAAGTTGTGCCTTTGTCAGTATATCGTCGCAAGACCCATCAAACAAAAAGACGAGAGAGAATTTTCTACCACGATATTGATACCTTGCAAAAACGAAAAAGGCAATATCGAACCAGCTGTAAAACGAATTCCTCCGTTTGGTCAACATCAGGAGATCATATTTGTCGACGGGCATTCAACAGACGGCACACAGGAAGAAATAAATAGAATTATCAAGGCTTATCCACACAAAGACATCCAATTTATGATACAGGATGGGCAAGGCAAAGGTGATGCCGTAAGGCAAGGGTTTGGCTCCGCAAACGGCGATATTTTGATGATACTCGATGCTGACCTTACCGTTCCGCCGGAAGATCTGCATAAGTTTTACATGGCCCTTGCCGAGGATCACGGCGAATTCATCAACGGCTGCCGTCTCGTCTATCCCATGGAAAAACAGGCCATGCGGTTTTTGAATTTTTTTGGAAATAAATTTTTTTCCATGATGTTCACCTGGATTCTAAACCAGAGATTCAAGGATACCCTCTGCGGCACCAAAGCCCTTTTCAAAAAGGATTATGAAAAGATTCGGGCCAATAGGAGTTATTTCGGCGATTTTGACCCTTTTGGCGATTTTGATCTCATTTTCGGAGCGGTAAAACAGAATCTCAAAGTAATCGAGGTGCCAATACGGTACAGGGAAAGAACCTACGGCAGAACAAACATAAGTCGTTTTCGCCATGGGTGGTTGCTGATAAAAATGACCGTATTCGCTTATAAAAAAATTAAAATTTTATAAATCAGTATCGACAATGCAGCAACATTCCGACGCTCTAAATAAACGAAGACAGATATGGAAATACAAGAAGATTTTAAAAAGGCTCTATCATAATTGGTACCGTATAATTGGAAGTGCCTTAAGGCCAGGATCAATTTTGGAAATTGGGGGCGGAAGCGGCAATCTGAAGGAATTCTTCACACATGCGATCAGTTCCGATATACTATTTACCCCATGGGCAGATGCAGTTCTGGATGCTCACGATCTCCCCTTTAAAGATGCGGCCCTGGATAACATTGTACTGTTTGATGTACTGCACCATTTAATCGATCCCCTCCATTTCTTTTTTGAAGCGCAAAGGACTCTGAAGAAAAATGGAAGAATTATTTTAATGGAGCCCTATATATCTTGGGCTTCTTTTTTTATTTATCACTTCCTTCATGCAGAAGGCCTGGTCTGGAAGTCATACCCTTTCGAAAAACAGGGATTAAATAAAAATAAAAGTTACTTTCATGGCAACCAGGCCATACCCACCCTGATATTCGAAAAATACAAGAATGAATTTTGCAACAATTTTCCCCGCCTCAATATCATCAAAAAGGAACGATCTGATTTTTTCATTTATCCATTAAGCGGCGGCTTCCATAATCCAAGCTTGTGTCCGCTATTTTTATATTCGGCCTTTGAATATCTGGAAAAACTGTTCCGTCCTTTCAACCGTCTTCTGGCGTTTCGCTTATTTGTAGTCTTGAAAAAAATATAAGTTTTATCTGTTTCGAATTTGGCATAAAAAAAGGAGGGGTTTAACCCTCCTTTTTTGTGCTATCTTGATATAATTATAACTTGTTTATAATTAGATTAGCTTAGATTTCCATCCGTACCAAGGGTGTAGGTCGTGCTCGACTTGCTGTGGGTAAATGTCAAATCAGTTGAAATCGTTCCGTTACTGTCAGACATATGAGTTCCACCTATGGTTATGTTCGAATCTACTGTATAACTCGGAGCACCACTTGTGCCTACAGTTGTACCCGAGGATGATGTATCGGCAAAGTATGCCATGGCTGTATTATAAAAATTCTTTGCCGCACTTTGGGCAGCGGAATTTTGGCCCCTGGTCCGGTAGGCCAAAAAGTTGGGAATGGCAATGGCCGCCAGGATACCGATAATTGCGATAACGATCATCAATTCAATGAGTGTAAAACCTTTTTCGTTGTTTCTCCTAAGTTTTTGTAACATGGTAACCCTCCTTTTAAAATGTTATTAATTATTAAACAGCTTTTTTTATATTTGGTAATCAACATCATACAGTAAACTGTACGACTTGTTTATAGCCCGCTTTGGATTTTCTCACCTCCCTGTAAAAATCATTATTAATATTTCCATAGATAAAGATCTTTAAAAGTTCCGGATTCCCGTCGAATAAAAAGATATCTTTTTTGTATTTATCGAGCGGAATGTCAAAGTTACTTGGATAATTAGCAAATAATATGCCATCATGTGACAAACTAGATATTATTATTATAATATACTGTATTTATACGATAATTTTTTATAAAAAAGGGAGGGGAAAACGTTTTTCTCTCTGAATTTAATATGACAATTTTTGTCAGACGATGTAGATTTTGTCAAAAACAGATGGGGGGGGCCCGGGATTTTTTACTTTTCTATTGACAGTTTTTGCAGTCGA
>JASFHC010000241.1:0-4255 GCA_050123435.1 Desulfobacterales bacterium | reverse complement strand
TTATGATATAATATTTTATTTTAACCTGAAACGACAACGGCAGATTTGAGCCATGTTGAAAGCAATTCTGTTTGACTTGGACAATACGTTGATTTTATTTGACGAAGCCAAGTTTTACCGGGAATATTTTCGCAGAATAGAAACCCGGTTTCTGGATCTTATGCCTGCGAATATCTTCCGGAAACGGCTGATGAGCGCAACCCATGCACTATTGCAAAACAACGGTGAAATGATCAATGCCGAATATTTTATGAGCGTCTTTACTGAACCATCTGCGGATGGTCGAGACAGGTTGTGGAATCGGTTTTTGCATTTCTATGAAACCGAATATGATAAAATTAAAGTAAACGTAAGACTTCCGTATGACCTCCATGAAACTTTTGATAAAATTGTCCGGTCGGGTTTTAAGCTGGTGCTGGCCAGT
This sequence comes from Desulfobacterales bacterium, assembly GCA_050123435.1. Taxonomy (GTDB): domain Bacteria; phylum Desulfobacterota; class Desulfobacteria; order Desulfobacterales; family UBA11574; genus S5133MH16. Next base: position 3,831 of record JASFHC010000241.1, on the reverse strand, counting down.
AACCCCATCTTTCCTCTTAATGTCCAGATGAAACGGTTGGCCTGGGCCGGTTTGGATCATTTTCATTTCGATTTGGTGACCCATATTGAAAATATGTCGTTTTGTAAACCGCGGATAGAATATTACCTAGAAATCTGCCGAAAAATCAATGAACCGCCCCAGGCCTGCCTGATGGTCGGCAACGATCCGATTAATGACATGATCGCGGCCAGGGGGGGATTAAAAACCTATTTGACCAATGACAGCAAAGATTCCTGGCGAGTGACGTTGGATGTCAGCGAAGATCTGCTCAAAGCTCAAATTATAGATATTCCGAAGCCCGACTTTAAAGGCCCTCTGTCGGATATAGACCTCGTGGTTCAGCGGTATGCTGAAAAAACATAAACAGATTCTGAATAATGAATAGGAGAAAACCATGGCCGATATAAGAATGACCGGAGAAATTCGGACGGACTACGATTGTGAAGTAGCGGGTCTTCCCGCGGAGAGATGGGGAGAAGCCGTGTTTAAGGTTAACGATGAAGATATTGTTCTGGAAATCAGCGTAGAGAAAGATGTTATTGTCGCGATAATGGCCGGTGACAATAGCGTCTGGAAGGGGACTCTCGAAGGGCTTAAGAAGCTTCTGCGAGGCGAGATAAAAGGCAGATAGCCTGCCCGCCATATCCTGAAGGGTAAACAAAAGTACGATTTTTTCATGAAAAATGTTGGTCGGTATTGGGGATAATCCCTATGGAATAGGATTTTTACCTATGAAAATGAGTCTTTTTTCTCATGGACATATCTTATAAAATAATTATTATTTAACAAAAGCTAAATGTCACTCAGCTTCAACATTATGATTTAAACCATGTGACGGCTTAGTCTTTACAAAGGTTATACTGTAAAAAGAGGAGCGAAATGTGACATTTATTAAGCTTCTCGGATGTCCGTGCATCTCAATGCAACATGGCATTGTACAACGACATTTAGGGAAGCTAACGGAAAATAACGCCAGGCGGTTTCTTTAAAAAGAAGAGCTGTCGGGCGAGTACAGGCAGACCAACATGAGGTCTGCCTTTGCTATTTGTCATTTATCATATTCTTCAACTTGCCGGAACATTTAAACGTAACAACCTTTCTGGGGGCTAATATCATGGCATCACCCGTAGCTGGATTCCTCCCTATCCGCTCCTTCTTTTCCCTTACACAGAATTTACCAAATCCGGAGATTAGCACATCTTCACCGGATTCCAGTGTGCTTTTGATAATTTCTAAACAGGCCTCTAAAATTTCTGAGGACTTGTTCTTGGTCATACCTATCTGATTGTGAATTGATTCTACAAGTTGAGATTTTGTTAGAGGCATAATAGGGTCTCCTTATTCAGAAAAAAGTGATTATGCAACGCTGCAAACCGTAACCCATATTTCATATTCTCAATTCCGATAAGGTTTGTCAAGATTTTCTAAATTACAACATGCTGTATTTTATAATATTCCTGGCAGTTCTTTTGGAGTGGCTTGCCCTTCATCCCTTTCAGATCTCGATAACCAGACCAATGGGGCAATGGTCTGACCCAAAAATATCATTATCTATAAAAACCTCTTTAACCCAGCCGTTATCGATAATATCCTTTGTAACAAAAAAATAATCGATACGCCACCCGATGTTTCGCTCTCTTGCCTTGAACCGGTAGGTCCACCATGAATATTTTACGTCATCCGGACAATAATATCTGTAGGTGTCCACATAACCGTTTTCAATAATCCTGTCGAGCCAATCCCTCTCAATTCTCAAAAATCCTGAAGTTTTTTCATTGGCTTTGGGATTCTTCAAATCAATCTCATTATGAGCGGTATTGTAATCTCCGGTAATAATAAGGCTCCGACCCTGGTTTTTATACTCATCGGCATATTCGAAAAAAGTTTCATAAAAATTCAGTTTGTACTGAAGCCGTTCTTCGCTCATTTGGCCGTTGGGGAAATAAACATTAAAAAATATAAAATCAACAAAATCCATCTCGATAACGCGACCTTCATTGTCGAATTTCGGTTCGCCAATATTGAAATTAATTGTTTTAGGCTTAATCCGGGTATAGGTGCACACCCCGCTGTATCCTTTTTTTACCGTGGCATGAGACCAGAATGCTTGATAACCGGGAATATGTTTCATCTCATCAGTAAGTTGTGAATCCTGGATCTTTGTTTCCTGAACAGAAAATATATCGGCATCCATCTGTTTGAATGATGTAAAAAAATCCTTTTTAATGACTGCACGAATGCCGTTCACATTCCAGGAAATCAGCTTTATTCTTTTTTTTTTAGCCATATCATATTTTTCTTCAAGTTCTGGGTTTATGAAGTTATTTTTTTTGAGTGAACCCTAACTTTCAAATTCAAGTCGGGTCACCGATATAATCAGCGGCAGGTCAAGCAGTTGTTCAACAATATGGTCGGAAATTCGGACATTGGTTTTGAGGAAAATGATGTTCATTTTTCCGGTTTCTTCCTGCCCCAAATGCATCTGTCTAATGATAATTTTTTTACTGCCGAGAAGTGATGAGAAACTCCCAATGGCACCCGGCTTGTCCAGGGTGTATATCAGCGCCAGATGGCCCTCGGGTATGAGTTCAAGCCGAAAATTGTTAATCTTTACGATCCGCATTTTATTCTTTCCGAATATGGTTCCGGACACCATATTCATCACTTTAGGCGTGGTAACCCGCACGGTAATCAGGTTGATATATTCTTCAGACGCATCGCTGGTTATCTCTGTAACCGTTATCCCTCTTTCCTTTGCCAGAACCTGGGCATTGACAAAATTGACGTCATCCGACACCACAGGCGCCAGCAAGCCTCTTAACACGGCTATGGAAACCGGTGATCGGTCGAGCCCCTTAAAATCTCCGGCATATTCAATAGAAATTTCTTCAATAGGACCCCGGACAAGCTGAGCATGAAGACTGCCCATATGATCGGCGAGGGTTAATAAGGGCTTCAGCTTGTTTAGAAGATCACCGGTGACCGACGGAACATTAACGGCATTCAGAATCGTGTTGTACTTGAGATAATCAATAATCTGTGCGGCCACATCAACGGCCACTTTGGTCTGGGCCTCCTGAGTGGAAGCACCGAGATGGGGCGTACAAATCAATCGTTTATGCTCGATCAATGGGAATATGCCGGGAGGTTCCTTCTCAAAGACATCCAATGCCGCACCGGCAACCTTGCCTGACTGCAAGGCTGCATAAAGGTCATTCTCATCAACAATTCCGCCCCTGGCGCAGTTTATGATCATAACTCCGTCTTTCATCTGCTCGAAGGCCGCCTTGTTCAGCAGCCCTATGGTTTCCTTAAACCTGGGTACATGTACTGTGATGTAATCGGACCTTCGGTATAGATCTTCAAGAGAAACACTCTCAAATCCGGCCTTTTCAATCTGCTCGGATATTACATAAGGATCGTAAACAATGACCTGCATTTTCAGCCCGCGCGCGCGATCGGCCACAATAGATCCGATTTTTCCATATCCAATCACTCCAATGGTTTTGTTGAATATTTCTCTTCCTTGAAGTTTCTTCTTGTCCCAGCGTCCGGCTTTCAATGATGCAGTGCCTTCGGGCACATTGCGCGAAAGGGCCAGTAACATGCCGATGGAATGCTCTGCAGTGGTAATAACATTTCCTCCGGGAGTATTCATTACAACGATTCCGCGCTTGGTCGCCGCCGGGATATCCACATTATCGAGTCCAACCCCGGCACGACCCACAACTTTAAGCCGGGTTGCAGCGTCTAAAAGACCCTCTGATACCTGTGTTGCACTCCGGATAATAAGGGCGTCATATTCTCCGA
>JASFHC010000240.1:0-4271 GCA_050123435.1 Desulfobacterales bacterium | reverse complement strand
TTGATGGGAATATGCTGTTTAATCCTTCTTTTGAGACGGTTATCGAAGGAGGAGATACCGTAATTGCTGTGGGGCAGGAAGATAATCTAAAACAACTGGAAAAGATATTGAATCCGGCAGGACAAGCGCCTGCTTAGCATTTATATTTTATAAATAATTCTTTTTTCGGTAATTATAATATCCACATACTTGTCATGGGATTCCATTTGTATCTGCGGAATTATCTGATTTTCAAAACTAAGCGCAACCTTTCTTGTTGTGATCGATAATTTTGGAATAAGCCGGTCGTAATATCCGTCGCCTGATCCTATTCTGCCTCCTTTTTCGTCAAATGCAACGCCAGGAATTATTGCGATGTCGATACATTCGATGGGCACTACGTTGCAACGAGTAGAGTCCGGTTCCAGGATGCCTCTGGGACCGGGTATTAAATCGGTATCCAGGTTATCGATTTTCATCAATTTCATTTCATATTTTGTGGGGTCAAAGGCAGGCAGAATGACAATTTTTTTGTTGTTTAAACATCTTTCTATTATCTTTAGGGTGTTCACTTCGCTGGTGCTGTTTATGTAAAGCAATACAATATTTGCTTCCAAGAAATTGGCAAATTCAAAGAGACGGTTTTCTATTTTGGCAATTTTTTCTTGGATTTCCCTACCGGAAAGTGCCGCCAGTGTTTTTGCTATATTACTGCGAATATCATCCTTTGTTTCTCGAATTTCCTCCATAAGTATTCTCCCGAGTAAATATTTAGAATATTATTTACTATATACAAATTTTAACAAATAATGTCAACTAACAATAATCATTGACTATATGGCTTGCCCGTGATACGGTTTTTTAAATTTTTTCAAAATATAGATGCTTGAAATATTTTTCTCAACAATCCGGTTTAGATGAGATTCAGGCCTTGTCATTTGGTTGAAACCTATAGGAATTAGTATGCTAGAAATCAAGTTTGTGAGACAAAACCTTCCTGAAGTCGAAAAAGCGCTTTCAAGTCGAGGGCAAACCGTGGATTTAGAGACTTTTAAACAATCTGATGCCAAACGAAAAACCATTCTTTTTGAGATTGAAAACCTAAGACATCGGCGCAATGTGGTTTCCGAACAGATAGCGGCGATGAAAAAAGATGGCCAAGACGCAGATGTTTTGGTGACCCAGATGCGTGAGGTGTCCGGCAAGATTAAAGCGTTGGATCAAGATTTATCGGAAACCGAGGATAAAATAAATCAAATCCTTTTCGAATTACCGAATATGCCTCATAAATCGGTTCCTAAAGGAAAGGACAGTTCTGAAAATCCTGTTGTAAGACAGAACGGCACGCTGCGTGATTTTGATTTTAATCCTCTTCCCCACTGGACATTAGGTGAAAAACTCAGGATATTAAACTTTGAGGCGGCGGCTAAAATTACCGGCGCCCGTTTTCCGCTTTATTTAGGTAAAGGCGCAAGGCTGGAAAGGGCCCTTATTAATTTTATGCTTGATCTTCATACCACAAAACATGGGTATACAGAGATATTGCCGCCCTTTATTGTGAACCGAAACAGCATGACAAGTACCGGCCAGCTTCCAAAATTCGAGGAAGACCTTTTCAAACTTAACGGGTGGGATTATTTTCTTGTTCCCACGGCAGAAGTTCCGGTGACCAATATCCACAAGGAGGAAATCTTAACCGAAGAAATGCTGCCGATTTTCTATACGGCGTATACCCCCTGTTTTCGTTCGGAAGCGGGTTCCTATGGAAAGGATACCAAGGGATTGATCCGGCAGCACCAGTTCAACAAAGTGGAGCTGGTCAAATTTACTGCGCCGGAAACATCTTATGATGAACTCGAAACACTTTTAAATCATGCTGAAACCATTTTAAAAATTCTCGGACTTCCTTATCAGGTTGTCAATCTTTGTACCGGAGATCTGGGGTTTTCCGCAGCAAAAACTTATGATATTGAAGTCTGGATGCCCGCTCAAGGTGTTTACAGAGAAATCTCGTCATGCAGTAATTTTGAGAGCTTTCAGGCCAGGCGCGCCAACATCCGGTTTAAAAGGAAAGGTAAAAAGGGTACCGAACTGGTTCATACCCTCAACGGGTCCGGGCTTGCTGTGGGACGAACGTTTGCCGCTCTACTTGAAAATTTCCAACAGGCTGACGGATCCGTTCTTGTTCCCGAAGCCCTGAGACCTTATATGGACGGACTTGAAAAAATATCGCCGTGAAACCCGAAGATTTTCCTAAAGAAATTAGATCCCATATTCTCCCGGAACACCCCGGCAAACTATTTTATCGGTGCCTGGGCTGCGAACGGGAGTACGGTATTGATGAACTGATCTATACCTGTCCGGATTGCGGGCGGGTGCTTCTGATTTTCGATGCAAATTTCGAACGCTTAAAAAAGATTCCCGGCAGGATATGGCGCAAGATTTTTGATTATCGCAAGATGCTCACAATCCCGGCGTTAAAAGGAATCTATCTCTATCATGAATTTATAGGGCCGGTTATACCGCTCGAATCTGTAATCTATCTCGGCGAAGGACACACTCCTGTCATCGAAGCAAACGATTTCCTACAGGAGAAAGCAGGCCTTAAATTCTATTTTAAAAATGACGGCCAAAATCCCAGCGCCTCATTTAAGGACAGGGGCATGGCCAGCGCATTGAGCTATATCAACTATTTGGTTCGAAAAGGTCATGCTTCCGATGTGCTTGCCATATGTGCTTCCACCGGGGATACTTCGGCTGCCGCAGCTTTGTACGCATCTTTTCTTCAGCCACATGTTAAATCCGCAGTACTTCTCCCCCATAAAAAGGTGACGCCACAGCAACTTTCCCAGCCTCTGGGAAGCGGTGCCGCTGTTTTTGAGATGCCGGGGGTTTTTGACGATTGCATGAGAGTTGTTGAAACCTTGTCGGAAAATTATAATGTCGCACTTTTGAACTCAAAAAATGCTTGGCGTATACTTGGACAGGAGTCATATTCATATGAAATCGCACAGGCGTTTGAATATGACATGGAGAACAAAGTCATCGTTGTACCGATCGGTAATGCCGGCAATATTACCGCTGTAATCAGCGGTTTTTTGAAATTTTATGAGACCGGTATCATACGTTCTTTGCCAAAAATATTGGGTGTTCAGTCGGAACATGCCAACCCTGTTTATCGGTATTACCTGGAACCTGACGCTTCAAAACGAAAATTCATTCCTGTAGCCGTTAAGCCGAGTGTGGCCCAGGCGGCCATGATCGGCAATCCTGTTTCAATGCCGAGAGTCATTCATTTGGTGGATCTTTATAACCGGTTGTCCGGCGGGCAGAATGTCTTCTTTATAGAGGTTGACGAACAATCCATAATGGACTGGGAGCTTCTGGCTAACCGTAACGGACATATCGTATGTACCCATGGCGGCGAATCTCTTGCCGGTCTGGTATTAGCTCACAATCAAAAAGTCGTCGGGCAAAAGGATGTAGCTATTGTCGATTCAACGGCTCATTCACTCAAGTTTTCGGGTTTCCAGGAGATGTATTTTGAAAATAGTTTTCCTGCAGAATTCGAAATTTCTCCGGACCCGGATCTTATTAACACCCCTATTTATGTTCATCCGGATTATCTTGAAAATGTTCCTGCTCCAGGGAAGCCATTGCACGGCGAAGATTTTGAGCGGTTCATCCAAAGTGTATCCTCAGAAATTGCAAAGATTTTGAATCTCAAAAAAAGGCATAACACATGAAATATCACGGAGTATCTTTAGCCTCCTTATTTTTTGTGATAATCATTCCGGCATGCCTGATCTTTCCCCATTCCGCCTATACTGCTTTTTTGTATAAAAGCTATACCGTTAAATATGACAGAGGCTGGGATATATTATGTGATCCATATCTTGTGAAAAAAGACGACTGGCTTTACAAGCTCTTCAGACAGAAAGGGGAAATCTCACACAGGGATTTTCCGGAATTTTTGAGAATATTCAAACGGATAAATCCACATATTCATGATATAGACAAAATTCGTGCCGGTCAGCATATTATTATTCCATTAAAGAAGTTAACCCCTGTTTCAATGCCCGAGCAATCTTCAGGTGTGGTTACCATTCCGTTTGTGAACATTCCCGACATGCCTGAAACCCTTAAAGCGTACTCAGCAGAATATACCGTTCAAAAAGGAGATTGCATATCGATACTTATTTCGACAAGATATGGGCCTTATGGCGAAGAACCGTACAAACAAGGTATTAAACTGTTCAGACTTATCAATCCTGATATCAGAGATCTGAATC
>JASFHC010000239.1:0-4282 GCA_050123435.1 Desulfobacterales bacterium | reverse complement strand
CGAGACGCTTAACCATGTCGCAGAAATTTAAGCCCATTGATTTAAATCGGGTAAGAACATACCCGCTTTCGGAACGAAAGAGCAGGGTAGCCACGTCGGACTTTGCCAAAACCTGGCAAAAAGGGTCTTGTTTTAAGGAATTTTTTGACCGCCTCCCGGACGTCCTTGCCGGGAGACATATCAAGACCGTTATATCTTCAATTGTAACAGCCTTTAAAAATAAAAAAACCGTAGTCCTGGCCATGGGGGCTCATGTTATTAAAGTCGGGCTAAACCCTGTTGTTATAGACCTTATGGAGCGAGGAATTATCACGGCCGTTGCAATGAACGGGGCGGGTATCATTCACGATCTCGAGATTGCTATGGCCGGTCAGACATCGGAAGATGTCACAGCATCCATCGGTAACGGCAGTTTTGGAATGGCCCATGAGACCAACTCCTTTATCAGTGATGCCACTCATCTATCCGGACAAAAGTCTATAGGACTTGGAGAATCCGTGGGACGAAACATCATCGAAAAAAAATTGCCCTTTATGGACCAAAGCATCTTTGCGGCCGGCGCGCGCCTTGGCATACCTGTAACGGTTCATGTGGCAATCGGAACAGACACGATTCATATACATCCCGAGTTTGACCCGGAATTGACAGGAGCGGCGACGTATCGAGATTTTCGTATCTTTGCATCAATAATCGCCACACTAGAAGGGGGAGTTTATCTAAATGTGGGATCTGCGGTCATATTGCCGGAGGTTTTTTTAAAGGCGGTAACTCTTACCCGAAATCTTGGAAATATTCTTGATAATTTCACCTCGGTTAACATGGATTTCATCAAACATTACCGTCCCGTTACAAATGTCGTGAACAGGCCTACTGCCAGGGGGGGGCAGGGCTTTAACCTTACGGGCCACCATGAAATCATGCTTCCGCTCATCGCTGCCGGGGTTATAGAAGAAATAGGGTAGAAGTGATTTCAAAACCTCCCCTCAGGCCCAATTTCTGTGTTGGGCCGAGGGATTCAATACTCGAAATATTACATATATTCCTGCGCTTGAATCCCTCGGCCCGCCTTGACTCTGAACCTGATTGAAGGCTTTGAAATCACTTCTAGAAAATAACTAAGCGGTCCCGGATTCAGAGGTTCGCAAATTGAATGCAGGGTTGATTAAATAGTTTTGATGATTAGATTGATTAAAACGTTTTTAGTAGGTAAGTGGGTGTGAATCACGGCGATTGGCAATATGAAAATTCATGTTCGTCTCCGCTACGTATTTAGCTTTGGGGAAAAGGTGTCAGGGGATATGTCGGTTTCAGGTGCCAGTTTTTAGGTTTTAGGTTTGGCGAATCCTGACACCTGACACCTGAACACTGAAACCTTACGATTGAACTCGATAACCAAAAATCTTGATTTACACTATAGGTGAGGGAGTAATACTGTTTTCGAATAAGGAGTATTAATAATGCCTATTTATGAATATCACTGTGATGCGTGCGAAAAAAATTTTGAATGCCTAATATTTGGAAACGAGCAGGCAGAGTGCCCGTCATGCAACAGCAAAAAAGTTAAAAAACTCATTTCTTCATGCAGCTTTTTCAGTAAGGGAAGCCATGGACAAACGGTCAAGTCTACCGCATCCGATTCAGCATGTAGTGGGTGTACCGCCACCAGTTGTACGACCTGCGGTCACTAATGAAAAAAGAAATTAAAATAGGAACCCGGGGAAGCAAACTCGCACTCTGGCAGGCGAACTGGGTTAAGTCAGCCTTAACAGCCCGGAATTCCTCCCTTTCTGTTGAAATTGTACCCATAAAAACTAAAGGTGACAAGATTCTTGATGTGGCTCTTGCAAAGGTTGGCGGCAAAGGGCTTTTTGTAAAAGAGATAGAAGAGGCGCTCTTAAACGGCCATATAGACCTTGCTGTACACAGCATGAAGGATATGCCGTCTGAAATACCCAACGGTCTGTGCGTTGGAGCAATTCCTCAGCGCGAAACCCCGCAAGATGTTTTAATCTCAAGAAAAGGGCTTCTCCTTTCCCAGCTCGGGCAAAACGCCCGGATCGGTACCAGCAGTCTTCGACGTACGGCTCAGCTTCTCCATGTCCGACCTGATCTGGTTATATCTCCTTTAAGAGGAAATCTGGACACGCGTCTTAAAAAGCTTGATGCTGAAAATCTTGACGCCATAATTCTGGCCGCCGCCGGGGTAAAACGCCTGGGTCTTGAACGGAGAATAACCGAATATCTGGATGAAAAAATCATACTGCCGGCAGTGGGTCAGGGTGCTCTATGTATTGAAATCAGAGAGAATGATCCTGAAGTCAGATCGATAATTACTTTGCTGGAGCATCATGAAACAAGGACCGTCGTCATGGGTGAGCGGGCTTTTTTAAACCGTCTGGAAGGGGGCTGCCAGGTTCCTGTTGCCGCTCACGGAAAAATTGAAAAAAACAGATTCACACTTTGTGGTCTCGTTGCAACCGTGGACGGAACTACCGTGATTAGAGAAACCCTTTCAGGTCAAAAAGATTCATCCGAAATTATAGGCGTAACACTTGCTGACCGCCTGATTGAAATGGGGGCAAAAACCATAATGGAAAATCTTAAAGTCGAGCCGGATAAAGATCATGAAAGGTAAAGTTTATCTGGTGGGGGCAGGGCCCGGCGATCCCGGATTAATTACCGTAAAAGGCCTTGAATGTATTAAGAAAGCCGATGTAATAATATACGATTATCTTGCATCGCCGATCCTGTTGAAACACGCCCGAAAACAAACCGAAATCCTCTATGTCGGGAAAAAAGGAGGGGATCACACACTTTCCCAGGATGAAATTAATGCGCTGATCGCAGAAAAAGCCCGGAAAGGGTTAACAGTTACCCGGCTTAAAGGAGGCGACCCCTTTATATTTGGCCGTGGCGGAGAAGAAGCAGAGATACTTGTCAGAAATGAAATCCCTTTTGAAATTGTTCCCGGCGTAACTTCGGCCATAGCAGCTCCTGCGTATGCGGGAATCCCGCTGACTCACAGAAAATTCACCTCCACTCTCGCCTTTGTAACCGGACACGAAGACCCTTCAAAAGAAGAATCGAGCATTGACTGGGCAGCACTTGCCGAAGGAATCGGGACCCTTGTATTTTTGATGGGAGTTAAAAACCTGCCTTATATAACAAACCGGCTTGTTGACCATGGCATGAACCCGGATACTCCCGTTGCGCTGATTCGCTGGGGAACCACGCCCAGGCAGACCACTGTTACGGGAACTCTGGATACGATTCCAGAGCGTGCCAAAGACGCCGGGTTCAAACCCCCTGCCGTTATTGTTGTGGGTCATGTTGTCAAGTTAAGAGCAGTGCTGAAATGGTTTGAAAACCGTCCTCTGATGGGACTCCGTATCGTGGTGACTCGGGCCCGGGAACAGGCAAGCGAACTGGTTCAACGCCTTTCCGATCTTGGGGCAGAGTGTCTTGAATGCCCGACCATTGAAGTCGCCCCTCCGGATGATTTTAAACCGCTGGACACGGCCATAGAAAATCTTTCGATTTATGAATGGCTGATATTTACAAGCGTAAACGGCGTAAGTTTTTTCTTTAACCGGCTTTTTGAAAAAAACAAGGACGTCCGTGCGTTACGTAATGTACGTACTGCGGTTATCGGTCCTGCAACAGCAAAAAGACTTTTTGATTTTGGAATAGAAAGCGATATTGTCCCTGAAACTTACAGAGCTGAGTCTATTATTAAGGCATTTGCCGGGAAAGATTTAAACGGTAAAAAGATACTGCTGCCCAGAGCAAAGGAGGCAAGACTCATCCTACCTGTAGAATTGACCAAGATGGGAGCTGTTGTGGATGAAGTCACCGCATATTGTACCCAAGCGGTTCAGGACAATGAGGATGTTTTGTTCAAACGACTTAAAGAAAAAACCATAGACCTGATAACCTTTACAAGTTCATCTACGGTAAAGAACTTTCATGCTCTTCTCCCCGCCGAAAATTTTAAAAGCCTGATGCAGGAGATTACTGTTGCATGCATCGGCCCGATAACCGCCGATACCGCACATAATCTGGGATTTGATATTCACATTATTGCAGAATCTTTTACCATACCGGGATTATGCGAGGCGATTAAACAATATTTTAGTACAAAGACATATTGACATATTGACCTCCCCCTGTGTTTTGGTGTATTTTTATTGGTATACCACCATTCAACATATTTTGAGACCTTTGAAAAATGTTCAATTTTGTTCAATAACAAGGAAGGCGAAAATTTTAACCACCCCAGTAC
>JASFHC010000238.1:0-4301 GCA_050123435.1 Desulfobacterales bacterium | reverse complement strand
GCCTAGGAGAGGTTAGGACCCCGTACTTTATAGGTGTCAAAATCAACGATAACGGAAACCATGAGATCTTTTACTCCAGGGTAGGTGGTTTTGAAAAGGCCCAGGAGTTTTTGAAACTGATGCTTGAACTTTCCGGCCTGAAATAGGAGGTGTGTTATGAGAAGCAAGAAGACCATCCTTTTTGTGTTAATGGGGCTTGCGGTTTTTTTATTTTTGGATCTCAGTGTCTATGCCCGTTCTTATGGAAGATCAAACATATTCAAGGAGGATATTTACGAACCGGGTAGCCTCAAGCCTAAAGATAGTATTCTGAAAGTAAAAGTGGGGGATCGTGCCCCTGATTTCAGCCTTCCGGCAATTTCAGGTGGAAAGGTCTCGTTAAGCCAGTACCTGAACAAAATGAACGTTGTTCTCTCATTTGTTCCTGCGGCATGGACGCCCGTTTGCTCTGATCAGTGGCCAGGCTATAACATTGTGAAGTACATTTTTGACCAGCACGATACCGTACTCCTTGGTATTACAGTGGACAATGTTCCTACATTGTTTTCCTGGACCAATCGGATGATTCCAGATGGTGGTAACCTATGGTTTCCAGTGCTTTCTGATTTCTGGCCTCATGGGGCTGTGGCTGATAAATACGGTATATTGCGTTCTGACGGCATGTCAGAAAGGGCCATCTTTGTAATTGATAAGAAGGGTGTCATTCAACACATCGACATCCACGACATCAACAAAAGACCTCCTCTCGAAGGGATTGTCAGAGAATTGGAAAAGCTGCAAAACTAGAAACCCTTTCAGCAAGTTAGCTTCTACAATCGTAACGTCTCAATAAATTATGAATCCGGGTCAATATGATTATTTCATACACTAAAACTTATTTAGAAGTTACTTGCAATCCGGTCGGAGCCACTTGAAGATCAAAAGAATAATGAACCTGGCGGTTAGCATAATAATGCTCAAGATGATCACCTAAAATGGTGTGGATTTAAAAAATGAATTCCGGTCTTTTCGGGGTGCCCGTATTTTAAACACACGCATGTCGTATATCCTTTTCAATCTCATCTTTTAAAGCCAGAAATCAGTTGGCATGTTCCACCTCTTCATCTGACATCCGAAGCAGCAGATTGTCCAGCTCTATATTTTTTGATCGGCCGATGGCTTTGTGAAAAACCCTTTCCCCGTTTTTTCTATCTAAAATGAAATTTTAATAATTTTGATGATGGAGACATGAGTCAAAGTTGTAATAGAAGGTAGTTTTGGCCTGAAAGAAAAACGTATTTTTCGCCGATATCTTTGCCTGACTCTTGGAGGCACACTCTATTCCCTGGTACGTATAAATATTTTTTATTGCAATAAAAGATAAAAAATAGTTCCTATAAAATGCTTTTGATGTCGTTTATAATCGAGGCAAATCCATTTTTCGGCGGTTTGCCTTCATTGTATTTCCGTAAGAAATAAGAGATATACATGACAGAGACGGAGAGGTTTTAAATGGGTTAAATGAAGAATTTATTATTTGGCAAAAACGGTCTTTAGACTGATTCAACACACTAAAGAGGTCTAAATTTCAGGGTTGGGAAGGTAAAAATGAAAAATATATCAAAATATATCAGTAGGGTCTGTTTTGGACTTCTATGGGTGTCATTGATGACCGGGTGCGCTTCTTATCGCCACAAGACGCTTTCTTTGGACGCGCATCTTGTTCAAATGACACGTCATGTCCAGCGTGCCGTGGTCAAGATCACTACCTATGATGCTGAAAAAAAACGGATGGGTATGGGAAGCGGCTTTTTTGTGGATAAAGACGGGGGATTGATTACCAATTATCATGTTCTGGATGGGGCTTACGCGGCAGATGTCAAAATCTATGACGGGCGTAAATATCAGATTCAAGGGGTGTTGGCATATAACAAAACCGCCGATCTGATTAAAGTAAAAATAAAGACTCCCGACAAATCGGTTCACCGGGTAGAGGTGACCCCTGATGTTCCCGAAATCGCCGAGCGGATTCTCGTGGTCGGCAGCCCTCTGGGGCTTGATCAAACGGTCAGCGTAGGCATTGTTTCGGCCGTGCGGGAATTCCCCAAAATCGGTAAAATTTTCCAGATGTCCGCTCCGGCATCTATCGGCTCCAGCGGCAGCCCGGTGATCAATATGGACGGAAAGGTTATCGGGGTTGTCTCTTTTATTGTGGAACCCGGCCAAAATCTAAATTTTGCCGTGGCCGGGCAAAGCGTATTGGACTTAAAGGATGAAAAAACCGTAATGACCTTGCCGGAGTGGACTTACCGTGTCAGCACTCAAAAGCCCGGATTGGCTGCCGAGCTGTGTAAAAAAGGCTTTGAATTCTCTGTTCAGGGAAAATATAAAAAAGCGTTGGAGTATTACCAGGAAGCTGCCAAAAAAAGTCCGGAAGATGCCGAATCCTGGTATGGCCTGGGAAGCTGCTATGTGGGCCTTAAGCAGCCGCCCGAAGCCATCAAGGCATTTAAAGAGGCCATACGAACGACTCCGGACAAAATCAGGGCACACTACTATCTCGGGAAATACTATCAAAGCCTAGACCGGTACAAAGAAGCCATTAAATCTTATCAAGCGGCGCTCGAAATCAACCGGGACTATGGTCCGGCATATATGGGATTGGCTGAAATATACAGCGTGCAGAAGCGGATAAACGACGAGAAAGAAGCCATTGAGCAGCTGGTACGAATTCATCCGGATTATGCGTCGTCCCATTATAACGTCGGGATCACCTACGGAAAGCTGGGACGGTATGGAGACGCTATCGACGCCTTTAAACGGGCCCTGGAAATCGACCCCGAAATACCCGAGGCATATTATCACATAGGGATTATTTACGGTAATCTTGGCAAGTTAAAGGAGGAAGTCGCGGCCTACAGGCAGGCAATTCGCATCGCCCCTGATTTCGTACCGGCCCACTTTAATATGGGGGTCTTCTATCTCCATGCAGGCCGGAAAGATGCCGCGCTTGAAGAATATAAAATACTCAAAAAATTAAACCGGAAGACTGCAGACAAACTTTTTGATATGATCTACAAATAATCTTTTTCTTAGATTGTGTCTAACTCCTTCCGAATTTTAAACGCAAAATCATCCTGATTCAGTGGGTTTTCAATGTAATGGGAAACACCTATGGTATTCGCTTGTTTTTCATCTATCTTTTCGCTGAATCCGGTGCAAATAATAACCGGAATGTCCGGTCGTATGTTCAAGATTTCTTTAAGCAGCTTGTCACCGGTCATTTCTGGCATGTTCAGATCTTCTATTACCAAATCGAACCGATCCGGTTTGGATTGAAACAGGTTCAACGCCTCAATCGGGCTTTTGGTCTATCAAACTCGAAATTAGGTTGAGTATGTAAAAGAATTCGTTAACTGAAATGAAAAAATATGCCTTTCAAAGTCCCTTAATTCGAAACATAGCATGCAAGATTTTGCTCTCCAGCCTAAAAAATTAAAACCATAAAATCTTTAAGATTTTGCTTTGAAATCATCAACTCCAAACCGTTGATACTTTGCTATAGAACAAAGGTTATGCTGTTGAGATACCGGTTGGCGAAAGGAAAATATTATTAAAGACGAAACCGTGTGCTCCAGTGCAGTTAGATGAAATCAGGGTTTCTTACAGCTCGGTTGGAGATATATGTACATTAAGTTTTAAGTAAGGATGTTGTCATGGTAGATATCTGCACCTTACTGAACAGTGCAATGTTTTGGTACTGTTGATTTAATTGAATTCCTAAAGTTAATATCTCACAAACACAGCCCCTCTATTAACAGAGTGCATGAGGCCTGCATCCTATCACGATGCTGCCTCTTTTCATAATACGGAACGCCTTTTACTCTATCCGCCACAAGATTATAGATTTCTTGAAACGTGATTTGCTTGTCATTGTTAAAATAAGCATCCCCAATTACAGCCTTCAAAGAGAAGTAAGTTAGCATGCTATGCTGTTTTTCAGGGTATCAACTATTTTCTCAAGACCTGACACATTTCAAGAAAATATCTATTATCCCTCCGCCCCTTTTTCAAGCTCATCCAGTCTGTCAGGCTCCGACACAGCAATGTCCACAAGGCACTTGGGGATGGAGCTCTGATCGCACATAACTCTGATTTCTTTCTCCTGATCGCTAAATTCCATGATTTCGCGAATGGACTCGATGTATTCGAGCATCTCATCCGGCGGAATTTCTTCCAATTTAGGTCCTGCAGCCTCTTCCTTTTTCCGTGCAGCCGCCTCTTCTTCTAACCTTTGTTTTTCCTTTAATTCCTCTTCCATT
>JASFHC010000237.1:0-4313 GCA_050123435.1 Desulfobacterales bacterium | reverse complement strand
ACTTGCTGCAGGGATTTATAAATACAAACCCAACCCTCATGAATTGTTGAAAATTGTTGATGGAGACAAAAGAGCCCAACTCAGCCGTGCTGCGTTGAACCAAACTGCCGTGAAGAATGCTCCGATTGTCATATTGTTTAGCGCGGTTTACCATCGAACTACGGTTAAATATGGGCAAAGGGGAATCAGATATGCGTTCATTGAGGTGGGACATTCTGCACAGAATGTTTGTTTACAGGCGGTTTCCCTGGGTCTTGGAACGGTTCCTATAGGCGCTTTCAATGACCATAAAGTAAAAAAAATATTAAATTGCGAGGTCCATGAGGAACCTGTTTACATAATGCCGGTTGGAAGACTGAGAAATAAATAACATTCAAATTTTCAGGGCAAACGAATTTGAATCCCAATATAGGGAGAACGCTTCACGATGGCGTATATCTCTTTCCAACCGACTGAAACTTGTGCTTAAGCACCCATAAGCCGGAGTCGCGCTCGAGTTATTAAATACAATTCTTCGCTAAATTATCCCATTGATTTTTTAAGTCATCATTTCATTCGACTCGGGCTAACGCGTGCTAACGCCCTTCAAACAGTCAGTCGGTTTCCAAGAGAAACACACTATCGCTGCGCTGTACCGAAATCAAATGGGTTTACACGGTTCAAATTTTAAAGACGTATTGATTTTTCTGAAAAGATAGGATATAGGGATTTTGGAAATTGGAATAATTGAACAGGGGATAAAAATATGGATCAATGTGTTTTGCTCAATGCAGACTATACTTTTCTGAATGTTGTAAACTGGAAAAGGGCAATGTGTCTGATCGCAAAGGGTAAAGTACAGGTGTTAAGACATTCTGAAAGATTAATCAGAACCGCTGAAGGGCTTGCTGTCAAAGTTCCTGCAGTAATGAGGCTGATAAAGCTTATCAGAACACTTTACATCAACAGAGTCCCTTTCAGCAAAAAAAACGTCCTTATTCGGGACGGATTCAAATGTGCGTATTGCGGCGGTGAAAAAAGAAAATTGACAATTGACCATATTATTCCCAAGTCCAGGGGAGGTAAAACAGATTTCGAAAACTGTGTGGCTTCCTGTAAGTCGTGTAATAATAAGAAAGGAAGCCAAATCCCCTCTGAAGCCAATATGTATCTTAAAGTAAAAGCATATCAACCGACGATTGCCGAGTTCCTGAGATTGAAAGTCAAAAAACTGGGCATTAATATCGTCCTGAAAGATCTTGGAATATATTAGAAGCGGTTCCGGATCCTGTCTATAAGTGGTTTCAAAACCTCCTCTCAGGCCCAATCTCTGTGTTGGACCGATGGATTCAATACTCGAAATATTAACTATATTCCTGCGTTTGAATCCCGTCGCCCCGCCTTGACTTTGAACCTGATTGAAGGTTTTGAAACCACTTCTAATAAAATAGACCATTCCATTTTAAAAGGTCTCTAACATCAATAGGCCCGAACAAGATATTGTTCGGGCTTTTTGCTGGAACGAATCTGAACCGAAATCAAAGGCGTTTACCTTGGGTTGCACCTATTTTCTTGACAGGAAAAGGTTTTGCAAGTACTTTTTGTATTTTATCAGCGATAGGCTTCATAACATAAAGTTACACGGCATTGAATTTCAGTTCAGTTAAAATCCGAATTTGGAGGATGTATGGACTATAAAAAAACACTCAACCTTCCCAGCACAAAATTTCCCATGAAAGCCAGTCTTGCCAAGCGGGAACCCGGGCAGCTCAAAATCTGGGATGAGAACCGGCTATACGAAACAATCAGACAGGCGTCCAAAGGCCGTGAAAAGTTTATATTGCACGACGGCCCTCCTTACGCAAACGGCCATATTCACATCGGTACGGCGCTCAATAAGATCTTGAAGGATATTATTGTTCGTTCGCGACAAATGACCGGTTACGATGCCGTTTATGTACCGGGATGGGATTGTCACGGACTTCCGGTGGAACACAATGTTGAAAAAGAGCTGGGCTCAAAGAAATTAGACATGTCCCGGGCAGAGATTAGAAGGTTATGCCGGGCCTATGCTGAAAAGTATATCGATATTCAACGCGAAGAATTCAAGCGTCTGGGTGTCATGGGCGAATGGGAGGATCCGTATTTGACCATGAACTACGAATATGAGGCCACCATTGCCCGGGAGTGCGGGAAATTTGCATCTCAGGGGAGCCTTTTCAGAAGCAAAAAACCGATCTATTGGTGCTGCAGCTGCAAAACAGCCCTTGCAGAGGCTGAGATAGAATATCATGATGAGTCGTCACCGTCGATTTTTGTTAAATTCCCCTTAAAAGACGATTTGAGTGCAGAGATTCCCGAATTGAGCGATAAAAAGGTTTTTGTCGTCATATGGACAACAACACCCTGGACCCTTCCGGCAAACCTTGCCGTGGCGCTTCACCCGGATATTATTTATACCGCCGTTGACACGAAAAATGGCGGTGTGCTGATTCTGGCAAAGGAACTTGTAAAAAGCTGTTTGAAGACCTTTGGTCTTTCAGATTTCTCCATACTTGCCGACATTCGAGCTGACCGTCTTGAGCGAAAAGAGTGTCTTCATCCATTATATGATCGCAAGTCCATAATTATCCTGGGCCCCCATGTAACTCTGGATGCCGGCACCGGTTGTGTGCACACCGCTCCCGGCCATGGGCGTGAAGACTATGAAGTGGGCCTTTTATATGATTTGGATGCGTATTCCCCGGTAGATGACAGGGGGTGTTTCACAGAAGAAGCCGATTTTTTCAACGGTCAATTCGTTTTCAAAGCCAATTCGGATATCATTGCCCGGCTGCGGGAAAAAGACCTCCTTGTGGGCCAGGAGACAATGGAACATTCTTATCCCCACTGCTGGCGCTGTAAAAAGCCTGTGATTTTCAGGGCCACCCCCCAGTGGTTTATTTCCATGGAAAAGACCGGCTTAAGAAAAAAATCGCTTGAAGAGATCGACAGGGTAACTTGGATACCGCATTGGGGAAGAGAAAGAATCTACGGGATGATTGAAAACAGACCGGACTGGTGCGTATCCCGGCAGCGTGCCTGGGGGGTTCCCATAGCGATTTTTTATTGTGAAAAATGCGGCGCTTTGCATATAAACCAGGAAATAATAGATCAAGTATATACAAAATTTCAAAAACATGGCGCCGACATCTGGTTTGAAAAAGATGCCAAAGAGTTTCTTTCTGAGGATGCCGTTTGCCAAAAGTGCGGCCATACAACATTTATTAAAGAAGACGATATCCTGGATGTATGGTTTGATTCCGGTGTCAGCCACGCTGCGGTGCTTGAACGGCGCTCCGATCTGAAATGGCCCGCCGATCTTTATCTTGAGGGGAGCGATCAGCACCGGGGATGGTTCCACAGTTCGCTCCTTACTGCTGTGGGGACACGAGGGACTGCCCCTTTTGAATCGGTATTGACCCATGGGTTTGTTGTGGATGCACAAGGCAAAAAGATGTCCAAGTCTTTAGGAAATGTTGTTGCTCCGGACGAGGTGATCAAAAAGCATGGGGCAGAAATTCTCCGTCTCTGGGTCTCGGCATCTGATTATCGGGATGACATTCGTATTTCCGACAACATCTTGAAACAATTGAGCGATGCCTACCGGAGAATCAGAAATACGAGCAGATTTATGCTCGGCAATTTATATGACTTCGACCCTGAAAAAGATGCTGTTCCCTATGGCGATATGCCGGAAATCGACAGGTTTGCTCTGCACCGCCTTCAAGAGCTGATTGAACGGACACTCAAAGCCTATAATACCTATGAGTTCCATATTATCTACCATGCGCTGTACAATTATTGCATTGTCGATCTTTCGGCGTTTTACCTTGATATTCTTAAGGACAGGTTATACACATCACCGCCTGAATCATCAGACAGAAGAAGCGCACAGACCGTTATTAACATTCTGCTGGACACCATGGCAAGGCTCATGGCGCCGATACTTGCTTTTACCGCAGATGAGATATGGAGCTTCATGCCGGGAACGAATGAAAATGAGCCGAGTGTTCACCTGACGTCTCTTCCTCAAGTAACTGAAGCATGGAAGGATCAAGAACTGGCGAAAAAGTGGAAACGAATCCTTGACGTTCGAGGCGATGTCACGAAGGCCCTTGAGGAGGCCAGAGTCAAAAAGCTGATCGGTCATTCCCTTGATGCCGTCGTTACCCTTTACGCAGATGATGACCTGTATAATATTCTCTACCCCTATGAAAATGAATTAAGCACCATATTTATTGTTTCCGGAGCATCTTTGATTAACGGCGGGAAAGCCGCCGGCGCTTTTGAGA
>JASFHC010000236.1:0-4340 GCA_050123435.1 Desulfobacterales bacterium | reverse complement strand
TTCAATTGCAACCGGATCACATGCATGGATTCTTGCACCCAGATGTTGGAGTTCTTCTATAATCTTTATTGAAGGCGCTTCTCTGATATCATCGGTTTTCGGCTTAAATGAAATGCCCCAAACGGCTACAGAGCTGCCATCTATTGTTAATACGGATTCCAGCTTTTTCACTATAATACTTTTCTGTTTTTCATTTATCCGGTGTATGGCTTCAAAGAGATCTGCATCACAATGATGTTGTTTGAGTGTAGCAATAAGCGCCTTAATATCCTTTGGAAAGCAACTGCCTCCATAACCAATGCCCGCCTGCAAAAACCGGGATCCGATCCTGTCATCAAGCCCCATGCCTTTTGCAACCTCTTTGATATCCGCGCCTGTTTTTTCACACAGATAGGAAAGCTGGTTCATAAAGCTGATTCGGGTCGCCAGCATGGCATTGCTGGCATATTTGATAATCTCCGCACTCTTAATATCTGTAATCATGATCGGCCTGTCAGTTCTCGCTCTTGACCGGTATAAAGAAGTCATAATGTCTTCCGCTTTTTTACTGTCGGTCCCGATGATAATTCTGTCCGGATTCTCAAAATCTTTTACCGCAGCCCCCTCCCGAAGAAATTCGGGATTGGAAGCCACATCAAACTCAATCTTTTCTTGCTGGTTTTCCTTTATTATTTTTTTTACAAGATCAGCGGTCCCCACCGGCACCGTGCTTTTGTTAACAACAATTTTGTAATCATCCATATACCGGCCTATGGCTTTAGCAACCTCCTGAACCGCTGTTAGATCAGCCTCCTCATGCTGATTGGCCGGCGTGTTCACACAGATAAAAATTATTTCGGACTCCTTTACCGCTTTTACGACATCTGTGGTAAACTGTAATCTTTTTGTTTTAAGATTTCTTTTATATATCTCTTCCAGACCGGGTTCATATATCGGCATTATTCCATCTGCCAGCAGATCTATTTTCGCCCCGTCAATATCGAAGCAGATGACATCATTGCCAAGATTTGCAAACCCGGTTCCGGTAACCAGTCCCACATATCCTGTTCCTGCGATGGTTAGTTTCATTTATACTCCTCTGTCCCGAACAAGCCGGAAAGTGACTAAAGTGAACTAAAGTTTGAAGTGCCTAAAGTTAAGGTGTCTCTTCGCTCCATCTGTTCATATATAAATTATCAGAATTCTAAAACTTTAGGCATTTTAGATCACTTTAGATCACTTCACACTTTTTCAAATTTTGAAATATTCTGCCACAAAAAAACTACTCATAACCATAGTAGTTCTTGAACCAGTCAACAAAACGTCTGATGCCGGTTTCGATGGGAGTGCTGGGCTTAAAACCAACATCTTTTGTCAAATCATCAATATCAGCATATGTTGCAATGACGTCTCCCGGTTGAAGATCCAAGAATTTCTTTTCTGCCTCACGGCCGATCACTTTTTCGATTATTGATATGAATTCCATCAGCTCGACCGGGTTATTGTTTCCGATGTTGTAAATTTTATATCTGGCATATGATGTTCCGGGGTCCGGGTTATTCCCGCTCCATGTCGGGTTCTGCTCAGGAATCCTACTCATCACCCGAACAACCCCTTCTATGATATCGTCGATATAGGTAAAATCCCGTTGCATGTTGCCGTAATTGAATATTCTGATCGGATTGTATTCCAAAATTGCCTTAGTAAAGAGAAACAGTGCCATATCCGGACGCCCCCAGGGGCCGTAGACCGTAAAAAACCTAAGTCCTGTACAGGCAAGTCCGAACAAATGACTGTAAGTATGAGCCATAAGTTCATTTGCTTTTTTTGAAGCTGCATACAAAGACACGGGGTGATCAACATTGTGGTGAACGGAAAAAGGCATTTTTGTGTTGGCACCGTAGACGGAGCTGGAAGAAGCAAACACCAGATGCCGGATATGACTGTGCCTGCAGCATTCCAGTAGATTAACAAAACCCACAATGTTCGAGTCCACATAGGACCTGGGATTTTCCAATGAATATCGGACTCCGGCCTGGGCCGCAAGGTTTACCACAACATCAAATTGACTGTTTTTAAAAATATTTTCCAAGCTCTCTTTGTCAGCAATGTCCATTTTGAAAAAGGAAAAAGTGTCAAAAGGCGTCAATCTTTCCAGACGGGCTGCTTTAAGACTGACATCATAATACGGATTCAGATTATCGATACCGGTAACCGTACACCCATCTTTTAAAAGGCGCTTAGAAAGGTGATATCCGATGAAGCCGGCAGCACCGGTGACCAATACGTTGTTAAATTTCATTTTTTATAATGGGACACAGATTTTTCTTTAACCGCAAATGGACACAAATGGACACAGATAAAAAAGTTTGAAGTGCCTAAAGTGATCTAAAGTGCCTAAAGTTTAGGTATTGTTCCAATTTTATTTACTTTTGCCAATAGAGGTAAATATTGCAAGCAATTCGCTACATTCATCGTACTCGGCTTTTACTTTTTCCCAAGATAACCACTCGACCTCTACAATAATTTCTAACCAGTATTGTGTTTCACTTGTATCACTTTCACAAATTTTAATCTTATTTTTAAAATCAGCTCTGCTTCTCCCTCTGTTAGCTTCGCGATAATTTGCACCGACCGAAGTGCCAGCTTTTGTAATCTGATTCCTAACAACCCTACCTTCTGGTGTATTGGGCAAAGTTGCTGACAACCTAATTATTTTTACAGCGAATTTTCTAGTTCGCCTTTCGAGCTCTTTTGAAAACTCCTTGTTGTCCATTTTTATATTTTACTGCGATGAGAAAGGTTTATACAATTTTAGATCACTTTAGATCACTTCAAACTTTAGGCACTTTTGGAACGGTGTCCCAATTATTTGTGGAGAATATATTCTTTGATCGATTGAACGACATACTCGATCTGCTCCGGTTTCAATTCAGGGAACATAGGCAGGGAAAGCAGACGGTCAGCGACATGTTCGGTAACCGGGAAAGCCCCTTTTTTGTACCCCAGATGTTCGTATGCTTTTTGAAGATGCAAGGGCAACGGGTAATGAAGGCCGGTTGCGATACCTTTTGAATCCAGGAAGTTCTGAAGGTCATCCCGGTCATTTACAAGGATGACGTAAAGATGATAGACCGAGTCCGCAAATTCAGCTTCTGTCGGTACTGTTACGGATGGCACTTCAGATAGAAGTCCATTATAATAGCCGGCATTTTTACGACGTGCTCTATTCCATTGGGTAAGCCGCTTGAGTTTGATCCGCAGCACCCCGGCCTGTATGGCATCGAGGCGACCGTTGTAGCCTTCCAGTTCGTGAAAATACTTCTTCCGTTGACCATGATCTCTAATCATGCGTATTTTTTGAGCAATGCCTTCATCCTGAGTGATGATCGCACCACCTTCTCCAAATGCACCCAGATTCTTGCCCGGATAAAAACTAAAACACCCCACAGCACCCATTGATCCGGCTTTCTTGTTTTTATAAATTGCACCGTGAGCCTGGCAGGCATCCTCTATAACCGCAATATCATACTGCTGAGCGATTTCCAAAATCGGATCCATATCTGCAGGCTGGCCATACAGATGAACCGGAATAATAGCTTTTGTATTTTTCGTAATGTTTTCTTCGAGTTTCGACACATCCATATTGCAGGTGTCCGGATAAATATCCACAAAAACAGGTTTTGCCCCAACCTGAGAAATCGCTTCAGTAGTGGCAATAAAGGTGTTGGACACGGTTAGTACTTCATCACCACGCCCCACCCCCATCGTCATAAGTGCAAACCGAAGGGCATCCGTACCGGAATTCACCCCCACACAATAGCTGCTGTTACAAAATTCTGCGAACTCCGCCTCAAAACAGGACACCTGCTCACCACCGACAAATGATCCATTGGCCATAGCCTCGGTGATCATCGGCATAACTTCGTGTTCGATTTGCTTGTACTGAATTTTTAGATTAAGGAACGGTACGTTCATCTTCCGATTCCTATATACGTGAACCCGAGATCTTTCAACTCTTTGGGGTTATAGATGTTTCTGCCGTCAACGATGATAGGGTTTTTCAAAAGGATCTTTACCGCCCGCATATCAAGATTTCTGAATTCGTTCCATTCGGTAGCAATCACCAATGCATCACAGTCGCGGATGGTTTCGTATGGATTTTCGAAAAATTTAACATCGTTTAAAACCTTTTTTGCGTTTTCAATTGCAACCGGATCACATGCATGGATTCTTGCACCCAGATGTTGGAGTTCTTCTATAATCTTTATTGAAGGCGCTTCTCTGATATCATCGGTTTTCGGCTTAAATGAAATGCCCCAAACGGCCACAGAGCTGCCATTTATTGTTAATACGGATTC
>JASFHC010000235.1:0-4346 GCA_050123435.1 Desulfobacterales bacterium | reverse complement strand
CGCCTCGCTCATTCGGATAAGGCCGTCAGGGGTTGTCTGCTTTCCGGTAACCGCCGTGTAATATTCTGCATACCACTCGACGTGTTTTATAACCTTTGCAGGCTCCGGCATGTCCTTATTATCTTCAGGTACAACATCATTCCAGGGGAGTTTGCAGAGTCCGCATAAACCAAACCATGTTCGGAACATGGGAAACCAGTGCAGCGCTTCTGCTTTCTGCTCAAAAGTCGGCATAAAATTATGCACCATATCAAGAAAGATCAACCATGCCTCGTCATGCTGCGGTCCTTTAAGCGCAAGACCGTACCCTCCCTGCTGGGCAAGTGATTCTTTGGTCATATACTCGGAGAATTCCAGCCCCTTTGCCTCCATACCGATGTCCTGCATAAGATCGGGGTCGGCACCATAATCTCTGGAAAAAATGGTTTTCATTTGGCGAACTCCCTTGCCTATGATTCGTCCAAAACCTTCTCCCCGGGCCATTTGATGAACAACCTCTAGTGCGGCCAGCCGATTGCCGAATGAAAGGTTCATTCCTTGGGTATGGGTTTCGTTAATCAGACCCAACTCAAAGCACTCCATGGCAAAGGCCGTGGAGGTACCTACTGAGATGGTGTCGAGGCCATAGGTGTCACAGTAAAAATTCATTTCGATAATCGTATGCGGGTCAAAGATACCCAGATTTGAACCACATCCGGCGATGGTTTCATATTCTGGGCCATCTACAAAAACTTTGGTCCCTTTGTATGGACCCGTGAGAGGCACAAAGTCTTTGACACCGTGGGAGCAGGCGAGGGTACATCCCATCCAACACCCATCATAGCCGGGATCAAATATGCGTCTGAAAACTTCTTGGCCGATGTTGTCTGCCTCTGCATGCCGCCCGTACTGGAAATTATGGATGGGCAGCAGATCAAAGTCATTCATAATTGGAACAAGGTGGGTAGTTCCGATTTGTGCCATCTGGTTTTGTTTGGGATCAAGTTCCACAACTTCCCTGGAGTGCTTTCTCCCTACTTCTTTTAATGTATTCGTATCCGCGGGATTGTTTGTTTTGGTTGTGACCGTGTCCCAGCGTGCCACAATGGCTTTGATGCCCTTATCAGCAAAAACACCTCCGATACCCCCGCGTCCCGCCTGTTTATATCTGGCACGCTTTCGTTTGAGATCATACCAGGTAAAGTTCAGGCATCCCATCCGTGTATTTTTAGCGCCCGGTCCTGTAGAAACTACAGAAATATTACGCGGTCTCCCGTTGGCGAAATGTTTTGTTAATATCTGAGAAAGAGTATAGGAATCATCCGGCAATCCTGACGTCTTGAGGATCTGAACCTTCTCATCAATGCCATCAATGAAAATTACAACATCTTTTGATGTTTTTCCCGTAACTTCCAGAGCATCAAATCCGGAAAATTTAAGATAAGGACCAAAATAACCTCCCACATTAGAGTCTATCACGGATCCTGTTAACGGCGAAATGGTGGTGACAATACTTTTGCCGGAGCCGGGATATACGGGTGTCCCGCCCATAGGACCGGACGCGATACATATTGCGTTTTCAGGATCATTCCATTTTGTTGTTTTGTGGACAGCGTTCCATAGAAGCCAGAGATCAAAACCTTTGCCGCCGATAAAGACGTTTTTCATTTTTTCGGTAACCGGCTTAATGGAAATAACAACATCAGAAATGTCTATACAAAGGGTCTGGTTTGCATAACCCTTTTCAATAACCGGCCTATCGTAATTAAATGTCTTGAGCGATTCCATTTTATATTCGGCCATTATGTTAACCTTTCATCTTATGCCAATCTATTGTCCATTTGAAAAATTTTTGATCATAATTTCACCCAGCTCTTTGGATCGTTTTGTAGCGACCTCCACGGCGTTAATAAGAGTCGTTCGAAGTCCGCCTTTTTCCAAAGTATGAATGCCCGCGATAGCTGTTCCACCGGGAGAGGTAACCATATCCTTTAACCTACCGGGATGTTCTTTTGTCTCAATCAGTAATTTTGCCGCGCCTAAAACCGTTTGAGATGAAAGAAAAAGAGCATCTTCCCTCGACAGGCCTACTTTTACTCCGGCATCGGCCATGGCATCGACAATTAAAAAGATATAGGCGGGCCCGCTGCCACTTAAGCCGGTGATTGCATCCATCAGAATATTTTCTTTAATAAAAATGCTTCTTCCCATGGAGTCGAAAATATCCATAGACAGTTTAATGTCTTCTTCAGTGGCATTTCCCCCGGCTGCGATAACCGAAGCACTCTCCTTAACAAAGGCCGCAATGTTGGGCATCACCCGGATAAGCCGCAATTTTTTGTTCAGACACGATTCTATGGCGGCTAGAGGAACACCGGCGGCAATAGATATGATGAGCTTGGACATGTCCAGGCAGGACGCTGTTTCCCTTAATACTGATGAAATGATCTGAGGTTTGACCGCATAGATAATAATTTCTGAATCCTCTACTGCTTTGATGTTATCTGTTGTGGTATATACGCCGTATTTTTCTTGGATGGATTTTAGCCTATTTTCACGAATATCCGTGCAAATAATATTTTTGGGTTCGGATGACCCCGAAGAAATGAGCCCGCTTAGAAGAGCTTCTCCCATATTTCCTGTTCCGATTAGGCTGATTTTTTTGTTTTTCAACATGAATTTTATTCCCCCTTAATTATATATAATTATTTAATCCGGTTTTTTGCATATCAATTGATTAAAAACCGGCCGCATTTAAACGGTTGATTTATCAGCTACACCGTCCAGAGTTCTTTTAAGTTATTGAGATTATTAGAACCATAAATTGGTTATCGTCATTCCCACGAAAATGGGAATCCACAATTTTATCAGTATCATATGAATTGCGATTGCCGAATCAAGTCCGGCATGACGTAAGAACTTTAGACTCTCAAGTTATCAATAAAATGTATTTTTACAGTTTGAATGTTTAGTCTGTCAATGATTTTGCCTGAAATATCTTGACTTATCATCAATATATAATTAATTTTCAAGGTAATAAATCGATTGATAAAAAATTAACACAAAAATCGAAAGATCATTGTTTATATGTTTATCATTGGCAATTTACTAAAAGCTATTGCAGTGGTTCTTCACTATGTTCTTCACTTTTACATGTGGATTGTTATAGTACGGGCAGTTCTTTCCTGGGTGAATCCCGACCCTTATAACCCGATCGTTCGTTTTATTCACAATGTTACCGAACCCGTACTGTATCGCATCCGTACAAAATTACCCTTTGATTTTGGCGGGATAGACTTTTCTCCAATTATTGTTATTCTAGGGATCATATTTCTGCAAAACTTTGTTGTAAGTAGCCTTTTCAGATTGTCGGCAAATTTAATGTAACCCATAAACAAAGGTGACACATCATGACAATTACATCCCTCGATATTCAGCAGAAACAGTTCAAGACCAGGTTTAGAGGCTTCGATGTCCGGGAAGTGGATACATTTCTTGAACAGATGGCGGACGCCTTCGAATCATTGAAAAGAGAAAACAAAAATTTGCGTGAGGAAATTAATCGGCTTAAAATTGAAAGCCAGGGATACAAAGGACGTGAAGAGACGTTTAAGCGGGTAATGCTCAATTCTCAGAAAGTGTTGGATCAGATGAAGCAAAATGCCCGCAAATCGGCCGAATTAGTTATCGCAGATGCCGAAGTGAATGCAGAAAAAATTCTTAGTAGAGCGCAGAACAGGCTTGCTCAACTTCATGAAGATATTACAGAACTAAAACGGCAACGCATGCAGATCGAGGTCCAGATCCGTTCAATTATCGAAAGCCACACCAAACTCCTTGAAATAGGGAAGGAAGAGGCCGGCATCCGGGAGGAGGAAGATGCTAAGTTGAAATTGTTTAAGCAGCCGTAGCCCTTAGTTTTTTGAAACTGTTGAACTGTCTTGCAGGCGATTTAAACAGATGGGGAGCATTATATGGCAAAAATAGATGCGTTTTTTAAGTTGATGAATGAACAGGGTGCTTCAGATCTTCATCTCGTGGCGGGACAAGCGCCTGCGCTAAGGATACGGGGCGAAATGGAAAGGGTCAAATATAAAGTCCTGAACGATGATGAACTGAAAGAAATGCTCTATGAAATAGCGCCCGAACATAAGGTAAAGGAGTTTGAGGAAACAGGAGATATTGATTTTGGCTATGACATACTCGGTATTGCCAGATACCGATCAAATTTCTTTATGCAGAAATATGGTGTGGCGGCGGTTTTCAGACAAATTCCTGAGCAAATAATGACTGCCGAACAGCTGGGTCTTCCTTCAGTAATATCCAAGCTGGCGTCACTCCCAAGGGGGCTGGTTTTGGTGACAGGA
>JASFHC010000234.1:0-4355 GCA_050123435.1 Desulfobacterales bacterium | reverse complement strand
ACCCTAACGGAAAAACGGCGTCTCAATTCATCCAGGTTCTTGTCTCGTTTATCGTCATAGCCGTGGACGCTTCCCCCCTGAGGGGCCGCGCCGCGACCTGTCTTGGAATCTGTATACATTTCTTGGGTATCTAATATGTCTGGATTTTCGAGTTCTGTATGAGTGGTCAACCTGGGGCCGGATTCCAGCTCGGGAAATTCAACCGGTTCAAGGGTGAAAAAACGTGCTTGGGCACGATTGACCACCACAATCAGATAGTCGCTCATATGCTTCCCCCTTTTTGTAGTAAAAAAAAATCAAACGATATTGTTTGAAATGACAAGCAGAAAAGTCGCTTTGACAAATCTCCCTTTTCTCCATTACTCTTCAAAGCATGCCATGCTTTTTAATGTCCAGCAGAAAGCGCATTGTTGAGCATTTAATAAAATAAAAGGATATTGATATTCAGAATTAAATGCGAATCCAGGCACAAAATACCAATCATTTATGTTTAGATTTTCAATCTTTTTAATATCATATCTAACTGAAAAATCAAGAAAATTACGCCTCTTCACTTTTTCCCTGATTTTCGTTGCGTACAAGGTGAATTCACCACAAAAATTTTACTACCTTAAAGAAATTGGTGGATTGGAGGGATCAGATGTTTTCGATGTTTTGGAACTAAAGGAAGTCAGACAAACCGTTTGCCCCTATCTAGACTCCGGTATTGAACTGCTTCGGAAATGTGATCCACCCGAATATGGGATTCGCCGTCAAGATCTGCAATGGTTCGGGCGATTTTTAATATCCGGTTATAAGCACGGGCGGATAGGCCCAGCTTGTCAATGGCCGATTCAAGAATATTGCATGAGGCATCGTCGATTTTACAATGTTTTTTAATATGTCGGCTGAGCATCTGAGCATTGCTATAAATTTTTGTTCGTTTAAATCGTTGGGACTGGCGCTCTCGTGCTGCAGTAACTCGGGCTCTGATTTTCTCCGACGATTCCGCATCGGCTTTTCCACTCAGGTCTTTATAGGGAACCGCCGGAACTTCGACGTGAATATCGATCCGGTCCATTAAGGGGCCGGATATTTTTGAGCGAAAGCGGTGAATCTGCGGATAGGTGCAACGACATTCGTGTTTGGGATCGGAAAAATATCCGCACGGACACGGGTTCATTGCCGCCACTAGCATAAAACTTGACGGGTAAGTTATGGTCAAAGCGGCCCGGGAAATGGTTACCTTGGTATCTTCCAGGGGCTGTCGGAGAACCTCTAATACATGTTTCTTAAATTCCGAAAGTTCGTCCAGAAACAAAACCCCATTATGCGCCATGCTTACTTCGCCGGGTCTGGGGATATGACCGCCACCGATCAAACCTGCATCTGATATGGTGTGATGAGGCGATCTGAACGGCCTTTTGGTGATCAGAGCCTGGTCTTTTTCAAGCATGCCGACAACGCTGAATATTTTCGTAGTTTCAATGGCTTCTTCAAATGTTAACGGAGGAAGTATAGTCGGGAGGCGTTTTACCAGCATGGTCTTTCCAGAGCCCGGGGGCCCGATCATGATTAGATTATGCCCCCCTGCAGCGGCAACTTCCAGAGATCGTTTCACATGTTCCTGGCCCTTGACTTCGGAAAAATCGACTTCAAAATCTTTGGAGCCTTTAAATATGTCAGAAATATCGGTTCGTTCAGGTGTTATTTGAGAAAATCCCCGAAAAAAACTTACCAGCTGAGACAAGGTTTTTACCGGCAGAACTGCGATGTCACCCACAACCGAAGCTTCGAGACCATTGTCATACGGTACGATGATTCCGGCATAATCGGCATGTTTTGCAGCCAAGGCCATGGGAAGAGAACCCTTGACAGGTTTAATACGACCATCCAGGGACAGCTCACCCAAAACCAGGTATTTGGATATGATTTGTTGGGGAATAATTCGGGTTGCAGTAAGTATTCCCAAAGCGATGGGAAGATCAAAACCGGTTCCTTCCTTTTTTATATTGGCGGGCGCAAGATTAACCGTGATCCTGTCATCAGGAAATCTATACCCCGAATTACTAATGGCAGACTTGACTCTCTCTTTGCTCTCTTTCACAGAAGCTTCCGGGAGTCCCACCGTGGTAAACGTGGGAAGTCCTGATGTGATATCGACTTCCACTTCAACCAAAAATGCATCTATTCCAATAACAGCGCTGCTTAATACCTTTGCGAGCACGCCTCCTCCTTTCAGACGCCACAACCCTAACGTTGCATAAGTAACCGGACGGATATTAAAAAAGAGTCTGATTAAACGTCTCGGGAATTCTACAACTTATAGAAAATACGATTGTTTTTTAGACTCATATTTTTAACTCGCACATGGAATTTTGGAATGATGATTTAACAAAGATGGCACTTCTCTATTTAATTCCTGCCGAGAGGAATTTTACCATAACCCAACTTTCCATTTTTCCAGAACTCAATATTCCAGTGTTCTAACATTCTGACATTCCCGTTGTGAACGAAGCGAACTAACTCGACCATTAGACAAAAAATCTTTTTTAGGGGTGGAAACCGGATTCACTTAAAAATTTTTGAACCATAACAAATAGCTGAGTATAGAACAATCTTTTTAACTAAAATCTTAAAATAACTTTTTTCTAAATACATGACATCAAAAAGGCAAACCCTGTGAAATAAGAACGATAAATAATACCTTCTTTATACTGCTACCAAACATAATAATCTCTTTGTCTAACATTAGATATTAACTGTCCGGCGATTTTTTGTTCCAAGTTTTTTTATAGCTGGACAGAGAACATCTTCTCTTGGGAGCACTTCATACATGGAAATAAGATAATCCTTTGGTCTCTGCTGTAGATAACAGCCTGAGTCAAACCTTTGATAAAAGCATATTAGTCACAGCAGTTGGCTGATTTTTGTTTTAAAGGTATACATTAAATCCGGGCAGCTGTTGTTATGCCATGGATATTTCAAATCTCAATTAGATCAGTATAGTATTCGGGGCGCCGATCCTCAAGCAATTCATTACGTTGAGTTATCCACTTATCCCTGGCTTCTCTCACGTCGATCTCAGTTATGAAAAGTTCTTCTTCCTCGGGTTTTGCACGATAAATCAAATCGCCATCCGGTGCCACCATTTGACTTTGACCCGTAAAAGTCAAAGTGCCTCTGTGACGAATGTCCGATCCAAATCGGTTTGCTGTGACAGCGAAAACGGAATTTTCTACACAGCGAGTGAGCATGGTATTTTGGCAGTAGGTAAGAACCAAATTGGATGGGTGACACAGGAGATCAGCACCTTGCAAGGCAAGCACCCGTGCAACCTCCGGGAATATCCAATCGAAACAGATCATAATACCAATTCTTACACCGCGCAATTCAATGATTTCGAGCGGAGTATCCCCGGGATCAAAATACTCTTTTTCCGTGTTAAAAAGATGTAACTTCCGATAAGTATGGAGAAGACCATCCCCCCCAATGAGTAACGCGCTGTTGAATATTTTATCACTGCTTTTTTCGGCAAATCCGGTGACCAAGAAGAAATCACGGTCACGACACAAGGCAATCAGACTGGAAACGGTTGGTGACTCGGCCGGGTCTTCTGCTAGGCAAGAAAGTTCGGAACGATCTTGGAAGAAATATCCGGTGAACGCCAGCTCAGGTAAAACAATGATATCTGCTTCAGCGCTGCTCAAAACAGGCACTATCCTTGACAAGTTAGTGGCCACTTCCCCAAACTTTGGAGCAAATTGAAAAAATCCAACCCGAAGCATTTTAGCTCTCGTTCACCTTTTTTGGCATACCATTGAACAGACGCGTATTTTAGCAAATATGGCAGATAGCATCAAGCATTGAATATTGCGTATCGCATATTGAAATATTTTGAAACCCTTGTTTTTGACTTTTTGTTTTGTAAGATATATATCTCAAAGTCTATTCTAACAGTTCCTTAATTGTGAAATTTGTGCTTTTTGTGGCGACCATGATTGATCAGGCGAAAAAAATCCTTAAAACGGTATTCGGATATGACGGCTTCATCTCTTTGCAGGAAGATGTGATTGAAAACATACTTCGAAAAAATGACACCCTGGTGATTATGCCCACCGGTGGCGGAAAGTCCCTCTGCTACCAAATTCCGGCCCTTATTTTTGAAGGATTGACCATTGTTGTTTCGCCGCTGATTTCCCTGATGAAGGATCAAGTGGAGCAGTTAATGGGATCGGGGATTTCAACGGCACTGTTAAACAGCACGCTGACGCCTTACGAATATGGACGGAATGTAGCGCTCATCAAGCAAGGCAAAGTCAAATTACTTTACATTGCACCGGAATCCTTGTTGAAATCCAGTGTATTAGAGATGC
>JASFHC010000233.1:0-4357 GCA_050123435.1 Desulfobacterales bacterium | reverse complement strand
ATTAATTGATGATCTGCTAATCAGCAGTAGCGCTTATATATTAAAGGAAATAAAAAGCCTTCTCCATAATAAATATAGAATAGAACACAGCACGATTCAGTTTGAAAGCGAATCCTGCGGGGATGACCTCTTGAAAGGGCATGTTCACAGGTAATGGAACAGATAAATAATGGCCGTTGAATTTAACGTTCTCTTTTACAGCTCTATAGCCGGTTTATCAACCATTTTGGGAATTATACTCGTAATCCTCAAAGAGAAGCTGGTTATTAAATACTCCCATTATGTAAATTCCTTTGCCGCAGGATTAATTTTGGGAGTTGCCTTTTTCCATCTATTCCCAGAATCACTGGAAATTTCCGATAACGCTCTACTCTTTATATTAATCGGTTTTCTTGTCTTTTATTTATTGGAAAATGTGATGGTTCTCCATTCAGGCTCTGAGATCCATTTTAAAGAAAAAAAGGGGTCTCGCCATACAAAAGGCAAAGTCATGTTCTCCGGCCTTTTTTTTCACTCTTTTGTTGATGGGATCATTATCGGGATAGGCTTTGAAACAGATTTTAAGTTGGGGTTGCTAACTTCCCTGGGAGTTATCGCTCATGAGCTTCCGGAAGGTGTCACCACTTTTGCTTTGCTGATTAATTCAATGGAAAGAAAAACTGCCCTAAAGCTGTCAATTGTCGTGGGTCTGGCCACTCCGTTAGGCGCCTCGATCTCCCTTACTTTCATAAACAGTCTATCCGAAGCCATGGTGGGTTTAATGCTAGGAATAGCCGGAGGGTCTTTTCTTTACATCGCTGCTTCCGATCTGATTCCGGAAACACATGAAGAAAAAGGATTTGAAAATTCAGGATTTCTGCTTATAGGGGTCATCTGTTTATATTTACTATCTAAAACCATAGGAGGATAAAGATCTTATGTGCTAATGGGAAATCATTTTTTACTTTTTGAAAAGAGAGGAAATGACATGCAACAGAGAACAAAAATTGGTATAATTATTTGTGATCGTTACCGCAGGTGTGCCGGTGGAAAATGCTTCAGATCACTACAAAACAGAGAAGGAGCATTTGCCCGTTACCGGGATATTGAAGTTGACGTTGTGGGATATACCACCTGCGATGGATGTCCGGGTGGAAACATTGAATATACTGGAGAGGAAATGAAGAAAAACGGCGCAGAGATTATACATCTTGCTACCGGTTTGATCGTAGGATATCCTCCATGTCCCCATCTTATATATTTTCATGATTTTATCCAGACGCAATACGGCCTGGAGGTGGTTTACGGCACTCACCCCATACCTCAAAAATATATTCATGTTCATGAGCAATTAGGAACATGGGATGATCCTGAGTGGAAAAAAATTATTCGCCCCACATGGACGGATGAAAAAACCCGTTTGGCTTATGACTAAGTGCTATGAGTCCTAAATACGGCGACGTATTTTATGGCAGGCCACCGAATTCAACATAGCGATTGATCATAAAAGTGACTAAAATTTGAAGTGAGCTAAAGTGAACTAAAGTTAAGGAACTCGCCTGGTGCGAGGCCAGTTTAAAAATGATAACGTTACTAGATTATGGCGCCGGCAATGTCAGAAGTGTCATTAATGCAATAGAAAGTTTGGGGCAAAAAGTTAAAGTTGTATCCGGCATTGATGATTTGCTGTCTGCTGAAAAGCTTGTTTTTCCCGGGGTAGGCAATTTCGGCAGTATGATTCAGATTCTAAATGATAACAATTACATCCATGCATTAAAAGACTATCTGCTCTCAGGCAGACCATTTCTTGGCATCTGCTTGGGATTGCACGCGCTGTTTGAAAAAAGCGAGGAAGCACCCGATACCAAAGGATTGGGTTTCATATCAGGACATGTAAAAAAATTCGATATTCATCTTTCGGTACCCCATATTGGATGGAACGGCGTCAATATAAAAAAATCATCCCGGATATTCAACGGGTTGCGCGGTGATGAAAAGTTTTACTTTGTACATTCATATCACGTGGTACCGGATGACGATTCCGTTATTTTAACAACAACCAATTACGGTATTGAATTTGTCAGCGCCATTCAAAAAGGAAATATCACGGCCACACAATTCCATCCGGAAAAAAGCGGAACCTCGGGAATAAACCTTTTGAAAAATTTTCTTGATCCCGGCAGTGAACAAAAGTCGGTCACACATGTTTTAAAATAAACCAAACTCTCTAAAAGAATCGTGGCATGTCTGGATGTCAGATCAAACGACTATGGAGACCTGGTTGTTACAAAGGGCGACCAATATGATGTCAGAGAAAACGGGGATGTAAGAAATCTCGGCAAACCTGTTGAACTTGCGAGGACATATTATGAACAAGGTGCTGATGAGATCACATTCCTTAATATTACGGGGTTCAGAGATTTTCCATTGGAAGATATCCCCATGATGGACGTATTAAAACAAACTTCCAAAAATGTTTTTGTTCCTTTAACCATCGGAGGTGGCATTAGAGATTATACGGATAAGAAAGGCAAAAAATATACCGCATTGGAAGTCGCAACCGAATATTTCAGGTCCGGTGCAGATAAAATTTCCATAGGCGGTGATGCGGTTTTAATTGCAGAAGCGTATTTAAGAACGGGCAAAAAAACCGGGAACAGCTCCATCGAGCAAATATCCAAAGTTTACGGCGCACAAGCCGTTGTCGTATCCATCGATCCAAGGAGAGTTTATGTATCATCACCGGATCAGACAAATCATCAAGTAATAAGAACAGAGCAAAAAGGGCCCCTGGGAGAAGCGTACTGCTGGTATCAATGTACAATCAAAGGGGGAAGAGAGGGCAGATACCTGGATGCGATAACCCTTGCACAAGTCTGCGAAAAATTAGGCGCCGGAGAGATACTGTTAAATTGTATAGACAAAGACGGGACGGATTCCGGTTATGATATTGAGTTAATAAATGCCGTTAAAAATGCTGTAACCATTCCGGTAATCGCATCCAGTGGTGCAGGCTGCGTTGAACATTTTTACGAAGTATTTACAAAAACACAAGCAGAATCCGCGCTGGCAGCGGGCATATTTCATAGAAAAGAAGTTTCTATATCCGAGGTAAAAAATTATCTGAGGGATAAGGTGGAGACTCGGTCACTAACAAGTGTCCATCCATAAATGGTCTTTTTGTCCTATCTCTGCGTTATACTCAAAAAATAATCCTCGGAATATTAAACATATGCCTGCGGTTATTTTTTTCGCATGCCTTGATCTTGAATAAAAATCCTCATTTATGGATGGACACTAACAAAGAATTAAAAAAGATGTGACCACACGATAAGACAGGGCAAACGTATATGAATCCCAATATAGGGAGAACGCTCCACGACGGCATGTATCTCTTTCCAACCGACTGAAACTTGTGCTTAAGCACCCGTAAGCCCAAGCCGTGCCAGAGTTATTAAGAACAATTCGTCAATAAATTACCCCATTGATTGTTTAAGTCATAATTTTATTCGGCTCGGGCTAACGCGTGCTAAAGCCCTTCAAACAGTCAGTCGGTTTCCAAGAGAAACACGCCATCGTTACGCTGCACCGAAATCAAATGGGTTTACCCTGCAGGATTAGACAAAATTGATTGCATTTTATACAATCAAATGTAATATATTGATATGGGTTTTTGAAATATCTTAATAAATTATGGGGCCGACTCAATATCACCATTTAATACACCACAAAAGATTAATAGTGTCCATCCATAAATCTATATTGGGCACAAATTAAGTTTCCAATTCAGAAATGAGCAATTTTTCGCAAGGTCAAGGAAATCAAGGAATTACGCGGAGGCGTACACGTAGTACGCCGCACAAGTGATTCCGCAGATTGACGCAGAGATTGCGGAAAAGGGCCATTTCTGGATGGAAACTAATTAAAGAGGTAAACAATATGGCCATAATAACGATCAGCAGGGATTATGCTTCAGGCGGAAGGAAAATCGGCCGGATACTTGCCAAAAGACTCGGCTATCAATACGTTGACAAATCTCTTTTCCAAAAAATAGCCGAAGATCTCAATGTCTCGGAAAGAACCTTGGAGTCCTATGAAAAGAGTCGAGAATATCGAATATCTGACATTTTCTCAAAATTATTCAACAAAAGCTATATTCAGCGAATTGTGGGGTACGATAAAACCGTCGTCGAAGAGAAAGAATACCAAAACAGCCTAAAGAATCTTATTTTGAAAACCGCTGAAGATGATAATGTGGTGATTATTGGTCGCGCTGCCTATTTTTTCTTAAAAGACATGGGAAATTGCTATCATTTTCATTTGGCGGCCCCGATGGATTGGCGAAAAAAATACGCGGTGGAAGAATTGAAACTCCCCG
>JASFHC010000232.1:0-4361 GCA_050123435.1 Desulfobacterales bacterium | reverse complement strand
GGTCTTTTTGCGTTTAAATATTCAGACCGCCCAAATGCTGCAGCGACCCGATTTGAAGATAAAATTTCAGAAAAAGAAAAAAAAGAAAGGTTACAGCAGGTGCTAAACCTTCAGGCTCATTTTACAACCCAAAAAAATAAAGCGCTGATAGGATCGACTGCGTCGATCCTTTTAGAAGGGTTAAGCAAAAAGCAAATCCGGATTGATAGAAACAGCACGAATCATGATGTTCAGTGGACGGGACGGACATCAACAAACAAGATCGTAAATTTCTCCTTGGGGGATGACGCAGTTTCCGGTGATGAAATCCTTACCGGCCGAATGGTTACTGTCAAAATCTTGAAAGCACATTCCCATTCACTCTGGGGAAAACCGGTTAGCATTGAACCAATATCTTCAGTTTCAAGAGGAGAAAAAACTTATGTTGCATGAAGTAAACATAGCAAGCATGGCCATAGATCCTACATCAAACACACCCATCCTTATCTTAAAGTCGGTGAAAGGCGACCAGGCGGTTCCCATATGGATCGGTTTGTTAGAAGCCACATCCATAGCTTCAGCACTCAGGGACATAAAGTTTGACCGACCCATGACCCACGATCTTTTCAAGAATTTTATAGACAGCCTGGACATGGTGGTGTCGAAAGTTGAAGTGTGTGATCTAAAGGATAACACGTTTTACGCCAAGATATATTTTGTATCTCAAGAAAGAAATTTTAACATGGATGCCCGTCCAAGCGATGCGATTGCCATTGCACTTCGGTTTCGTGCTCCTATTTATGTTCATGATAAGATTTTCGAAAAATCTCAAATGACGGAAAGCGATTATGAGGTGCTAAACAAAACCGAAGAAGGAAAAAAGTGGGCGGAATATCTTGAAAACCTTTCTCCTGAAGATTTCGGAAAGTACAAAATTTGATGTTATGGATGACCATCTTTAAGGAAGAGGGTATGATACTCGGAATCTGTTAAATGTTTCCTAAGTAAACGAGTCAGCAGAGAAAATATTTCTTCAAGTTCTTCATCTGTCAGTCTTTTTACCAATTCTTTCATCAGCGTATCATCGGAAAATTTCTGAAGATAGTAGACAATCGTGTTTTCGTCGGTTTCACGATCCATACCGAGTCCTGCCAAACCGTCGTAAGTTTCAATATGATTATGAGAATGTTTTTTCATTTTTTCTATTGCAGCATTAAAATTATGCAAAGTTAACCGGGTTGATGGATCATGTGAAAATAATTGAAAAGAACATTGAGGTCAATAGTTACGTTTCTATATTATTCCCTGTATCGTGTCTATAATAAAAAAATCCGAATTAACGCAGTTTCGATAAAATCATTATGTTATTTTTCAGTCTTTTCCTTATGGCCCAGAATCATTCCACCACTCAAGAAAAAAAGATCTCAGATTATAATTTTATGACCACGTCCAACAATCAGCATATTCGCTACGGTATTTGGTATTCCCATAACGAAAAAAATACAGGTGCGGTTCTTTTGCTAAATGGCAGAAAAGAATTCATGGAAAAGTATGCGGAAACAATCCGCGAATTGAATCAGAGAGGCTTTAATGTATATAGTCTTGACTGGCGTGGGCAAGGCCTTTCATCAAGAATGTTGGCAAACAGACATAAAGGATTTATTAAAAACTACGATATTTATCTGTATGATCTGAACCGGTTTGTCATCAAAATTGTTCAGCCCGAGGCCTCCGCGATTCCATTGGTTATCCTTGCCCACTCCATGGGGGGGCATGTTGCGCTGCGTTTTATTCATGAGCATCCGGAACTCGTTGATAAAGCGGTTCTGGTCTCGCCGATGATCGATATTTTGACGTCACCCCTACCCGGATGGTTTGTCAGGTTAATTGCCCGGCTTGCAATACTGTTGGGTCTGGATCATGCATATATCATCGGTTCAGGCAATTATACCGTTGAAAAATTTAAAAACAACAGACTGACCTCAGACCCAGAACGTTTTATGGATGAAAACAAGGCAATCGCGGAAAATCCCGACCTTGCGTTGGGCGGTGTGACCTATGGATGGCTGTCAGCAACATTTGAATCCATAGACATTATTACCGAGCCGGATTTTGCCAAAAAGATCACAACACCGATTCTCATTGCCAGCGCCGGATGTGACCGCGTGGTCTCTATCAAAGCCCAGAAGGTTATCTGCTCTTTGCTGCCCAATTGCCGCTTCGCCGAAATTACCGGCGCGCGTCACGAAATTCTCAAGGAAACAGATACAATCCGGTCGATTTTCTGGGATAAATTTGACAGGTTCACTCGGACCGGTATTGATCCTATGCATTAACTCGTTAATAATGGGGTCACTATAATCATTTCATCTACCATAATTTATTGAGAAGTTACATTTTCGGCACGTTTATAAGTCTGTAAAACATTACATGATTTTCATATCGTTTACTACACAATTGTACACATTCTACTATAAATTTGGATAGATATCCTTGTGGTTTAATTTCTATAACTAGTTGATATTTATATAATCATGATCTAATAGCTTTAATTTGCACAGTTTTTGCATTTTATTGGTCAGAAAATACTTTTTAAATGAATTGCCAAACACTTTTGTTAAAATGAAACCTGTAATTAATAAAAAATTCGCCCTACAACTATTATCCGTGGGACTTATCCGCTTGTTACTCATTGGTATAATGATTCTGAGTATAAGTTTTACTTACAGTCGCAACAGCCAAAAAACGATAAACTCCTCATCGTTGAAAGGGGAATGTCTTGCTGATAGCACAGAAAACTATTCATCATCCATTAACCGAAAAAAAGCCGAACGTTTCTTACACCCCATTGTCATTCAAGCGGCCTGTCGTCACCAGGTTGATGCCGCTCTTGTAAAGGCAATCATTATGGCGGAGTCCGGATACAATACTCGAGCAATTTCCAAAAAAGGTGCAAAAGGCCTTATGCAGCTCATGCCGGCAACTGCTCAGGCTCTGGGTGTGGAGGATGCCTTCAACCCCAAACAAAACATAAGCGGTGGGGTACGGTATTTCAAACAGCTGGTTACCCAATTCGATGGGGATGTTACACTGGCACTTGCGGCATACAATGCCGGGAGCAGAAACGTAAGGCATTATCAGGGAATCCCCCCGTTCAAGGCAACCCGGTACTATATCAAAAAGGTCTTTAAATATTATGAAATTTATAAGGACCAGATGGCCTATACTGAGAAGGGTATCGCATTTCTGAATAATAGCAATCACTATTCATAATTCAAAAAAAGCGCTGTTGAATATCCTATGTTTTTGATCGCCGGTGTTTCTCCTAAAATAAAAATTCTTGACACGAACCCAAGAATTTGTCCTGTGTGCGGTCTGGCTCAGGCCTATTATAAACGGATGGATCACTATTTTAATTTATTTTTCATTCCGATTTTAAGGGTCAAAAAGGGCGAGCCGTTTATCATGTGTGACAGATGTGAAAGAACGGTGCACCAATTCAAAGAAGAATATAGCCGTACGTGGCCGGATATCAAAAAAACGTACTGTAATCATTGTGGAAAAACTATAGAAAAAGATTTTGGATACTGCCCGTACTGCGGAAAACCCGTTGGTCCGAAATAATTTGTCAAGAATCTATATGCAATCCGATGTTCGGTATAATCCGGTGCGGTCCGTTGAGCGCCATGTGGTTCTGGTTGAGCCGCAAGTGCCTTGGAACACGGGCAATATCGGGCGCACTTGTCTGGGGGCCGGTGCACTTCTTCATCTGATTAAACCGTTGGGTTTCTCTCTCGAAAGCCGCGAGCTTAAAAGAGCGGGTCTGGACTACTGGCACAAACTTAAACTTTCGGTCTGGGATGATTTTAACAGCTTTCGGGAAAACATGGCCCCGCAAAAACACGAAGTCGCATTATTTACCAAAAACGGGACAACACCCTTCTGGTCTATGCCATCTTCTGACAGACTTTTTCTAATTTTTGGCTCGGAAACAAAAGGACTCTCCCAAACCATCATATCTCTGTATGAATATGCCACTTTCCATATCCCCATCACTGATGACATCAGGTGCCTAAACCTATCCACCACGGTAGGGATTGCGTTGTATGAGAGCCTGCGTAGTTAGGCATTTATGAACTTTTTTAATTTAACTGCTCCATGAATAATCCGCAACTACACCGTACAAACTCATGCATAAGGGCTCGTAACGAAAAAACAGTGTTTCAATATTTTAATAAATAGATCAGACAGATAACATTTTTTTATCTTTTTATTTCGAATGCATAAAGCGCTGTTTTTTCGCAACGATCCCTAATGCATTCAAACAGTGTACGATTTCGTTGCTGATCATTCATTCCGCTTAATTCGAGGCTTAAAATTTA
>JASFHC010000231.1:0-4371 GCA_050123435.1 Desulfobacterales bacterium | reverse complement strand
TCTTGCACCCAGTTACGGTGTATTGGCGCTTCTTTTTTTTGTTACCGGTGTCAGTGTCGCTGTTTTTCATGTTCCTGCCCCGGTTATGGTATCACAAGTGTCCGGAAATAAGACTGGAAAAGGAATGAGTTTTTATATGACCGGCGGTGAACTGGCCAGAACCATAGGCCCTATGGTCGCGGTAGGTTCGGTTTCGATTTTAAGTTTCGAAGGATACTACCCGATTATGATTTTCGGAATTCTGGCCTCCCTCTGGCTTTATTTTAAATTTCATGGAATTGATGTGCAGGTCACAAAATCAGGAAGAAAGTCCCTGTTATCCACCTGTCGTGAAATGAAACACGTCCTCTTGCCCCTGGCCGCCATACTGGTTACCCGAGGATTTATGCATGCATCAACAACCACGTTTCTTCCAACTTTTATCAAAATGGAAACCGGGAACATCTGGTTGGCAGGATTCGGACTAACCGCATTCGAAGCGTTTGGAGTTGCAGGTGTACTGTCATCAGGAACACTCAGTGATTATTTCGGCCGAAGACAAATATTAATCATTTCTCTGATATGTGCTCCCATGGGCCTGTTTTTATTTGTGGTCACCGGCGGACTGCTGCGCTGCATGATGCTTCTGGTCACCGGGTTTACCCTATTGTCTACCACGCCGGTGATGCTTGCGATCGTACAGG
Source organism: Desulfobacterales bacterium (assembly GCA_050123435.1). GTDB lineage: Bacteria > Desulfobacterota > Desulfobacteria > Desulfobacterales > UBA11574 > S5133MH16. Next base: position 3,688 of record JASFHC010000231.1, on the reverse strand, counting down.
AAAATGCCAAAAGCAGTCCGTCAACAGCCAATGGATTGTTTATGATGGTATCGTTTATTTCACGATCAGCCATTGTGGTCATCGTCGGAATCATCGCAGATCATATCGGTCTTCCCTTAGCCTACTGCATCAGTGCGGCAATAGGATTGCTCGGCATACCGTTTATTTTGATGCTTCCTAAAACCTGACGGTTTCATCAAAGATCCCACATTGGGGGGAAAGACCAAATTTTTCAGGGCGGAATATAATTACGATCTTCATTTAAAATTCGGTTAAGCGCTTGACAAGAAAACATAGTGTCATATGTTACGCGCATAAGCTCATAACTGGAAGGAATTGTCAACGTATGATTATCAGCATTGCAAGCGGAAAAGGCGGTACGGGAAAAACCACTGTAGCGACTAACCTGGCGGTTTCTATTGGATCGAACGTACAACTGTTGGACTGTGACGTGGAAGAGCCCAATGCTCACCTTTTTCTAAACCCGGTCATTGAAGAAATAAAATCTGTTTTCACACCAGTTCCGGAAATTGACGAAGAAAAATGCACCTTCTGCAAAAAATGTGCTGAGATTTGCAGGTTCAAGGCCATTGCCGTGATCGGAGAAACCGTCTTGACGTTTCCGGAACTTTGCCATAGTTGTGGCGGATGCATGGAAATCTGTCCCGAAAAAGCCGTCAGCGAAACCGGTCGAAACCTGGGAGTGATTGAAACCGGCCACAAAAACAATCTCAATTTCGTACACGGCCGGTTGAGGATCGGTGAGGCCATGTCACCGCCTTTGATCAGAGAGGTTCGGTCATATACCCGTCCGGATCAATTTACCATTATTGACGCGCCTCCGGGCACATCATGCCCGGTAATTGCCGCCATGAAGGGAACTGATTTCGTCTTGATGGTTACCGAACCCACGCCGTTCGGTCTGCACGACTTGAAACTGGCTGTGGAAGCGGTGAAACTTCTTGGAATTCCGAGGGGACTGGTCATCAATCGCTCGGATATCGGCGATAATCGGGTAAAAGAATACGCTGAAAAAGAAAACCTGCCCATTTTAATGGAGATCCCCTTTGATCGTAAAATAGCGGAAGCGTATTCAAGAGGCAAACTCATTGTAGAAGAACTGCCGGGATGGAAAGAACAATTCCTGAAATTATACGATACTATTAAACATATGGCAGCTTAAGGGGTAAAAGACTTTAATGAAAGAATTGGTTGTTATCAGCGGAAAAGGCGGTACCGGAAAGACGAGTCTTATGGCGGCCTTTGCTTCATTGGCTCAGAATAAGGTGCTCTGTGATGCCGATGTAGATGCCGCAGATCTTCATTTGCTTATGGACCCGGAGATAAAAAACCGGTATGATTTTCAGGGAGGCGGCACTGCGGTTATTGATCAAGATAAATGCACGCAATGCGGTCTATGCAGGGAGTTGTGTCGATGGGAAGCTATCAGCGAAGCGTTTGAGGTTGATTCTATCGAGTGTGAAGGGTGCGGGGTTTGTGTGGATTTTTGTCCGGAGCAGGCCATCGAATTTCCCCTAAATACCTGCGGTCAATGGTTTGTTTCCAATACCCGTTTCGGTCCCATGGTCCATGCCAGACTGGGTATTGCCGAAGAAAATTCAGGCAAACTGGTTACCCTTATTCGGCAGGAAGCCAAGAAACTTGCAGAAAAAAACAAACTGGATCTGATCATCACAGACGGCCCGCCGGGTGTGGGATGTCCGGTAATTGCTTCTATCGGCGGGGCCACCACCCTTGTCATCGTAACCGAGCCCACAGTTTCAGGGCTGCATGATATGGAGCGGGTCGCACAATTGGCCGATCATTTTAAGGTTCCGGGAATGGTCTGTGTAAATAAATTTGATCTTAATACCGACCAGACCCAGGCCATTGAAAAACTGGCAAAAGAAAAAAACATGACGGTTCTGGGACGGATTCCTTTTGATCCGGTTTTTACGAAATCCATGGTACAAGGAAAAACCATTTTTGAATATAATACGGAATCCATCGTCGGTCAGGCGGTTAAACAGATATGGAGAAAAATTATTGAATCCCCGGTGATGAACAATAAAAGCACTGTTTGATTCAAATACCATAAAAAATTAAATAAAGGAGAATTCTGTACAATGCAAAACGGAAGGATAGCTGTTCCGTCTATGGAAAAAGGCGGACTGGACGGTCAACGGTCGGGACATTTTGGTCACTGTGATGTGTTTACCCTGGTAGATGTTGAAGCAGGAAAGATCAAGGGAGTCACCACGATCTCAAATCAGAATCATGTTCAGGGAGGATGTATGGTCCCTGTAAATCTTCTGGCGGAACACAATGTAAATGCCTTAATCGTAGGCGGTATCGGCATGCGCCCGCTCATGGGGTTTCGACAGGTAGGCATCGATGTGTATTACGATGCCATGCGTCCTGAAATAAGACCGGTTGTGGAAGACCTGATCGCAGGGAAGTTGTCTGCAATTACGGATGACCAGGTTTGCGGCGGCGGTCAGGGAGACGGTCATGGCGACGGTCATTGCGAAGGCGGTCACGGCGGCGGCCACGGCAGCATCTGAATAAATACAAAGATGTTCGGAGAAAATATAAAATGAAAATAGCTGTAACATCCAAAGGATTTAACCTTGACGATCCGGTTGATCCTCGCTTCGGGCGGGCCGCATATATACTTGTTGTGGATTCAGAAACCTTTGATTTTGAGGTTCTGGACAATAAAGAAAATGTAAATGCACTTAAAGGGGCCGGCATCCAGGCGGCCGGAATGGTGAGCGATACAGGGGCAGAGGTTTTAATTACCGGATTTTGCGGGCCCAATGCATTTAAAGTCCTAAATGCCGCAAAAATCAAGGTCGCCTCTGATGCCAAAGGCACGGTCAGAGATGCCATAAAATCTTTTATTCAAGGGAAATTGACTTTTTCTGATCAGGCAAATGTTGAGGGTCACTGGTAAAAATGTCGGATGACTTAGTACATGTATTCGTAAATACGGTGACGTATTTATAACTTGGTTTATTCATTTTATAAATGCAAAAGTTTAAAGTGCCTAAAGTGAACTAAAGTGCCTAAAATTAAGGTACGCTAACAATTGTCATTAGAATTGACCGCGCTGAAAGCGCGTTCATCAACTTTAGCTCACTTTAGGCACTTCAAACTTCAAACTTTTAACCTTCATCTTACATGGGCGAGTCGGCCTGATAAAAATACGATATCAACCTTATGAATTAGATCACTTAGTGATCGGATAGCAGTATTATAGGAAATTTATGAAATTCCTGGTTATCGGTGGTGATGCAGCCGGAATGAGCGCTGCAAGTAGGGCAAAAAGAAATAACCCTGATCTGGATATTACTGTACTGGAAAAGACACTGGATGTTTCATACAGTGCCTGCGGGATGCCATATAATATCGCCGATTCGAAAAGGGAAATTGATGATCTTGTTGTCAGGAAGGCAAGTGTCTTCCGGAAAAAACAGGGGATCAATCTGTTAACCGGTCATTGCGTTGAATCGATTCATCCGCCGAGCAAAACCGTTTCCGGCATATCGTTGCAAGAAAACAAGTTCCAATTTTCCTATGATAAACTGCTGATTGCAACCGGAGGGTCTCCGATCATACCTGATCTGCCCGGTTTTGATCTTCCCGGTGTTATGGCTTTAAAAAGTCTGGATGACGGGAGAAAAAT
>JASFHC010000230.1:0-4379 GCA_050123435.1 Desulfobacterales bacterium | reverse complement strand
GCCTTGAATTTGAACTTTTTACGAAACCGTCTAAATTGGACTTGTTACGAGATCATCAAGAGATACACGCCGTCGCTACGCTACACCAAAATCAAATATGTTTACCCTGCAACATGGCAGATTCGGTATCGACAAGCACAGCCCGGGGGCTATCCATGCGGGTACCAGAACTTAAAAATGTGCTTTTCGCCATCAACGATTACCAGACAAATCACACCGTATTTACCCTTTTCGCCAAACGTAAAATTGGCGGCAAAAATTCCATTATAGTTTTTCAGGCTATTTGTTTGTTCCTTGCCGTCGGGTTTGATTATTTTTACCTTTCCAACAGCGTTTTTAATGGGATGATTCATGGAATCATGAAACAATTTTACCATAACGTGATGGGTAGCACCGTCGGGATCATTCATGTTCATGCTTGCAAGGCTCATAATCTGGAATTCCGCCCGAAAATTTTTTTCAATCATTGCATGTTCAAACGTACCGCCCGGTGATGTTTTTTCCATGGCCTTTGACGCGAGGTTTGCCTCTGAGCCATGATCGTTGTGGGGCGCTTCTGCAGCTCTTAAATTTGTCCAACCCCAACTCAGAGCCAGCAAAGTTGTTAATAAAACAATTGTTTTTTTCATGGTAGCCTCTCCTTTTTATCTTTTATTCATCTGTCTTTTGAACAGAATAATCCTTTGGCAAATTCCATCCTTTCCACAAGCCGTAGATGGCCGGCACCACGATGAGGGTCAAAATCGTTGCGCTGACCATGCCGCCGACCATTGGAGCGGCAATGCGCTTCATAACTTGGGATCCGGTGCCGTGGCTCCACATAATCGGCATCAGTCCGGCCATAATGGCTAACACCGTCATTATTTTTGGTCGTACCCGAAGCGCTGCTCCTTCTTCGATGGCTTCCTGGAGATGTGGCTTGCTGAACGCATCACCGTATCTGGATTTATATTTGCGATAGGCAATATCCAGGTATATTAACATCACGACCCCGGTTTCCGCTGCAACGCCGGCCAGAGCGATAAAGCCTACCCCCACTGCAACACTCATGTTATATCCCAAAAGATACATCAGCCACAGCCCTCCGGTTAGCGAAAAGGGCACACTTAACATGACGATGAGGCTTTCCGTAACGTTTTTGAAGTTGAGGTAAAGCAGAAAAAAAATAATGATCAGGGTCATTGGGACCACAATCATCAGCCGTTTCTGGGCTCGGACCATATATTCATATTGACCGCTCCAAACCAAACTGTAACCGGGAGGCAGTTTGATATTTTCTGCGACAATCTGTTGTGCTTTTTTAACATAGGTCCCCACATCGATGTTTGTGATGTCCACATAGACCCAGGCAGTATTCCGTGAGTTTTCACTTTTGATGACCGGCGGACCCTTGACAATCCGTATTTCAGCCAACTGGATAATCGGAACCTGAGCTCCCATGGGTGTTGGGACCAGAATGCGTCTCAATTTTTCCGGTGTATCCCTGAACTCCGATCCATAGCGAAGATTTACCGGGTATCGTTCCAGACCTTCGACCGTCTGGGTAATATTCATCCCACCGACAGCGGTCATAATGATGTCCTGGATATCGCCAACCGTCAAGCCATAGCGGGCAGCCTCCTTGCGTTTGATCCGAAAATCCAAAAAATTCCCACCGGTGACCCGTTCCGAATAGACGCTCAAAGTGCCGGGCACCTGCCGTATCACGGCTTCGATTTTTTCTCCCAGATCGCTGAGCACCTGCAGGTCTTCACCCATGATTTTGATTCCAACCGGTGTTTTGATGCCGGTGGAAAGCATATCGATTCGAGTTTTGATCGGCATGGTCCAGGCATTGGTCAATCCCGGAAACTGGATGGCTTTATCAAGTTCTCCGACCAATTTTTCCAGGGTCATTCCCTTGCGCCACTCGGATTCGGGTTTTAGCATAATGGTCGTCTCTATCATCGTCAGCGGGGCAGGGTCGGTTGCCGTCTCGGCACGTCCAATTTTGCCGAATACGTTATAAACTTCGGGAAAGGTGGCAATAATGCGGTCGGTCTGTTGCAAAAGTTCTTTGGCTTTGGTTACCGAAATACCCGGCAGCGTCGTGGGCATATACAGCAGATCGCCTTCATTTAACGGCGGCATAAATTCTGAGCCCATGCGCTTCCAGGGGATATAGGTCACGACCAGAACCATCACTGCTAACAAAACCACTAGGATTTTGGCTTTCAATACCAGCTTGATAATGGGATGATAGATCCAAATTAGAAAACGGTTAATGGGATTTTTCCCTTCGGGTCTTATTTTTCCGCGGACCATATAGCCCATCAGAACCGGAACCACAGTAACCGCTAGAAACGAAGATCCAATCATCGCGTAAGTCTTGGTAAACGCCAGGGGACGAAAAAGCCTGCCCTCCTGGGCTTCCAGGGTAAAAACCGGTAAAAAGCTGATAGCAATGATCAATAGCGAAAAGAACAGGGACGGTCCCACCTCCTTGGCAGCATCGGCTATCAAGTCCCAGTGAGGCTTTTCTCCGTCCTGGTGTTCGATATGCTTGTGAGCGTTTTCGATCATTACGATGGCTGCGTCCACCATGGCGCCCACAGCAATGGCGATTCCTCCCAGACTCATAATGTTAGCGTTGATCCCTTGTCGTTCCATGATAATAAAACTGATCAGTACGGCCACCGGTAGCGTAAAAATTCCCACAAGTGCACTGCGAAAATGGAGCAGGAAAACCATACAGACCAATGCCACAATGATACTCTCTTCTATGAGAGTCCGTTTCAGGTTGTCCACGGCGCGCAGAATGAGATTCGAACGGTCATAGACGCTTTTCAGGTGAACCCCCTCGGGCAGCCCTAATTTGAGCTGATCCAGCCGTTTTTTGACATTTTTGATTACCTGCAGGGCATTTTCACCATACCGCATCACCACAATACCCCCCACAGTTTCTCCGGTACCGTTATTGTCGGCAATTCCTCTCCTAAGTTCCGGACCGATATTGATGGTGGCAATATTCCTCAGAAGGATTGGCGTGCCCCGCTGGTCAACTCCAAGGGGAATGTTGTTGAGGTCGTCAACGCTCTTGATATAGCCCAATCCCCGGACCATAAACTCGGTTTCTCCCATTTCCACCAGTTTGCCGCCCACATCATTATTACTGCGCTGAACGGCCATTTTGACCTTTTGGAGGGGAATGTTGTATGCGATCAATTTGTTGGGATCAACAATCACCTGGTACTGCTTTACATATCCGCCAATGGATGCGACCTCGGCCACTCCGGAAACGCTGGCAAGTTCATAGCGCAAAAACCAATCCTGAATGGAACGCAGTTGGGCCAAATCATGTCGATCACTTTCCAGTGTGTATTCGTAAACCCATCCCACACCGGTAGCATCCGGCCCCAGGGAAGGGGTTACCCCTTGCGGAAGGCGTTTGGAAACAAAATTCAAATACTCCAATACCCGGCTGCGGGCCCAATACAGGTCAGTACCGTCTTCAAAAATGATATAAACAAACGAAATACCAAAAACTGAATAGCCGCGAACCACTCTGGCGAATGGGACGGAAAGCATGGCCGTTGTGAGGGGATAGGTGACCTGGTCTTCCACGACCTGAGGGGCCTGGCCCGGATACTCTGTAGAAATGATTACCTGTACATCAGAGAGATCCGGTATGGCATCCAGGGGTGTTTTCAACATCGCATAGGTGCCTGCGACAATCACAAACACGGTCATCAGGATGATAAGAAATTTGTTTTTTATGGATAACTCTATGATTTTTTCTATCATCTCAGGCCTCTTTTTCAGGTCTTGAGTATAGTAACAATCCATCCAGAAATATTACCAAGGATCATAGCTTACTCATGTTGAGGTGTTTTCATAGTTTCAGTAATCTCGTCCATTTTCATATCTGACATGTCGAGATCATCTGCCGCTTCCATCTTCATGGGTTCAGCAGAATCCGGAGTTGAACTTAGCTGCCGGACTTCCAGCATCTTTTGAATAGCCTCGCGCAGACGGCTTTCAGAATCGAGCATGAACTGAGCGGAAATCACGATCTGCTCATTTTCTTTCAGGCCTTCCAATACCTGAAACTCATTGTCATTTCCTTCTGCCCCGAGTTTGATGTCACGGGGCTGGAATTTACCCTTGCCAAGTGCCACAAAAACAACCTTTCGAACGCCGCTGTCAATAACCGCCTCCTGGGGAATCACCAGGCTATCTTTCGCAATAGCAGCCTCCAGATTCACATTTGCGTACATATTGGGCTTTAGATGAAAATCGGGATTGGGAAATTCTAATCTGAGTTTAGCCGTTCGGGTCTTTGCTGTAAGAAACGGATAAACATACAGAACTTTACCTTTAAAGATATTGCCCGGGATGTA
>JASFHC010000229.1:0-4384 GCA_050123435.1 Desulfobacterales bacterium | reverse complement strand
TCCCCAGGTGGAAATATTTTATCCTGATCCAGAGTGAACCGCTTAAACGCATCATTTAAAATAATCTTATATGTCATAAATTTCCTTTTTTATGAAAACCAAAACAGATAATATAAACTTCTTAATGTTTATAGTTCAATAATGCAAGTCTTAAAGAGGTCAAAATATTATGACTAACTTTTTTAAATTGACCGCTTTAATACAATTTGCTATGAAATAGTAATTATTTTGTGGGGATGTAGCTCAGTTGGGAGAGCGCGGCGTTCGCAACGCCGAGGTCGAGGGTTCGATTCCCTTCATCTCCACCAAATCCCTCTTAACTAGTGTCCGTCCAGAAATGGCAGATTTTGGTTTCCGGTTATTAGAAACCCCCGTATGTTTGCCGTAAATTCAGTATGAGGTCAAACAAAAAACATACAAGCAAGGAAAAGTAAGATTATGGAACGTAAAGCTATGGTTGAGCGTGAAACAAAAGAAACCCGAATTCGTATGGAGCTTAATTTAGACGGCAGTGGGAAAAATAAAATATCCACGGGGATCCCTTTTTTTGATCATATGCTGACACTTTTTAGCGTTCATGGATTTTTTGATATTTACATCGATGCCACCGGAGACATTGATGTAGATTTCCATCACACAATAGAGGATGTGGGTCTTGTTCTGGGGGATGCTTTTAATAAGGCTCTTGGCGATAGAAAGGGAATAAAAAGATTCGGCCATGCAGTTACACCCATGGATGATGCCTTATCTTGTGTTGCCGCGGACTTGTCAAAACGTCCCTTTCTGGTTTATAATGTTCTCCAAAAGGCTGATACTGGAGGGAATAATTTCACGTCTCTTACAAAGGAATTTTTAAGGGCGTTTTCAAATCGGGGCGGAATGAATCTGCATGTAAATGTTCTGTACGGCGAAAATGAGCATCATGTTCTAGAATCTATTTTTAAAACCATGGCAAGAGCTCTGGATCAGGCAACTTCTTTTGATGGGCGATTAACCGGCATTCGGTCTTCAAAAGGTGTTTTGTAATCATGCATAAAAAAAAAGCAACCGTATGGATTAAGATTTTTTTTTTAACAGTTATACTGTGTTTGCCGAGGTGCACAAAAAATATTGTGGTCAAGAAAGATGTTCTCTCCACATCAGGCAAAGAAAGAATTCTGATTTTTCCTTTTAAGAACATGGCCTCAGTGTATGGTGAAAATGTAAATTCCCGTTGTCCGATCTGTGGAAAGGTTTTTATGACAGGGGAGGTTGCTGAAGATGCAGACGATATGCTTACGGAGCAGCTGTTTATTTTGTTGAAGGAGCGGAAAGATATTCAATTGATACCCGCAAGTCAGTCTCAAGGAGTTGTGTCGGATCTTTTGTCAGATGATCAAAAGAACTTGTCGGAGCGAGATTTGTTGGTGAAAACTGGCCACGTGCTCAAGGCCGACTGGGTACTGTCAGGGTTTATTTTTCGCTTCAGGGAACGTGTTGGAGGCAAATATTCGGTGGATCTGCCTGCCTCTGTGGCATTTGATATTCATCTTATCCGAGTAGCGGATGGTCGTTCAGTATGGAACGAACATTTTGATGAAACTCAGCGGCCGTTATCTGAAAACCTTTTTCAATTCGGCTCCTTTTGGCAAAGAAAAGCCCGATGGATTACTGCAAATGACATGGCTGTGTCCGGTCTTAAAGATATTCTTAAAAGCTTTCCTTTTTAAAATAAACTTGAATCAAACCAGTAAACCTACTACCAAAACACAGAGACATAAATATTTAAAATACCATAAAAGACTGTCGACAAAAAAACCTTGAGACCTTCGAAAAATGTTTAATGACGTTTTGCAAAGGTTTCGTTTTCACAGGGAAATACTACAGTATGATTATAATTCCTGCGGTTGATATAAAAAATGGGAAATGTGTGCGACTTCTTCAGGGGCGTATGGATAAAGAAACGGTTTTTTCAGATGATCCTTCTGCTATGGCAAAAAGGTGGGAGGATGAAGGTGCGGAAATTATTCATGTGGTTGATCTTGATGGGGCCATTAAAAAAAGTCCGCAGAACTTAAATTCTATAAGGAACATCATAGAGCGTGTAGGTGCCCATATCCAAGTAGGCGGTGGCATCAGAAACGAGAAAACGGTTCGATTGTTACTGGATCTTGGCGTTCAAAGAGTCATTATCGGCACACAAGCGATTCAAAACCCAAATTTTGTGAAAGACGTCTGCAAGGCATTCCCCAGCCGGATTGTTGTGGGCATTGATGCACGAAATGGGTTTATTGCAATTGAGGGATGGACAAAAACCACTAGAATTACGGCTGTGGATCTTGCAAAACAGTTTGAGGATTGCGGTGTTGCCGCAATCAATTTTACAGACATCCACAGAGATGGGATGCAGACAGGTCCAAACATTGATGAGACCCGGCGTCTGGCAGAAGCTGTTTCCATACCTGTGGTTGCTTCCGGCGGCGTCTCAACAATAGAAGATATCAAAAATATAATACCGTTAAAAGAATCAGGCGTTGTGGGAATTATCACGGGCAGGGCGCTATACAGCGGAAGTCTGAGCCTTAAAGAGGCCATTGAGATTGCAAAACAACAGAATATGGACAATAAAAATTTGAATTAATTTACACACCAATAAAATTCTTGACAAAATTAACTTTAATAATTATATTCTAGGATTATTCTTTAAAATTTTTAATTATTAAAGCTTAATTTTTGATGGAACTTATCTATGAAATAGATAACGATCTTCAATTATATCAACTTAAGCACATATGTACATGTGCAAAACTTCATTCCATTTACGATCCTTCCGTTACAGTCAGTCTTTCCGGTTTCATAGCGATGGAGGTTGGTCTTTTTGACAATTTATATTCCTGAAGATAAGGTTTCAGAAATTAAGAATACAGCCGATATCGTTGAAGTCGTTTCGGAAGTTGTGCTTCTGAAAAAGACCGGGAAGAATTATGTCGGCCTTTGCCCGTTCCACTCGGAAAAAACCCCGTCTTTTACCGTTAGTCCGGAAAAACAGATATTCTATTGCTTCGGGTGTGCTGCAGGTGGGAATGTTTTTAGTTTTCTTATGAAACACGATGGCATTTCTTTTCCTGATGCTGCCAAAATGCTTGCCGTACGATACGGAATCGATATCCCAACCGGCACTCTGTCACCGGAGCAAAAACGGCGAATAAGTCAAAGGGAAAGTCTATTTGCCGTGAACAGACAGGCCATGGCGTTTTTTCGCAAACAATTTCTTGACGCTATTACAGGAAAAATAGCAATGGAATATGTTAAGAAACGGGGAATTAATAGAGCGGTATCCGACAATTTTAACCTGGGATATGCACCCAAGGGTTGGGATAATCTATTACAATTTTATAAAAAAAAGAATGTTCCTTTTGATCTTGTTGAAAAAGCGGGACTGATTGTTTCAAAAAAAGAAAAGGGTGGCTTTTACGATCGTTTCAGAGATCGTTTAATATTCCCGATTTTTGATTTAAACATGCAGGGGATCGGTTTTGGCGGAAGGGTAATGGACGATTCCCTGCCAAAATACCTTAATTCTCCGGAAACACCGATTTATAACAAAAGTCGTTCTTTATACGGTTTGCACTTAGCAAAAAAGAAATGCAGGGAAAATCAAAGGGTTTACATCGTCGAGGGATATTTTGATTTGTTGGCGCTTCATCAGCATGGTCTTCAGAATTCAGTTGCGACCTTGGGAACATCCCTTACCCCTGAACACGTTCAGATTCTTAAAGGTTTTATCGGAAAAGATGGCAGGGTAATACTCGTGTTCGATTCAGACGATGCAGGTGTCAAGGCCTCTCAGAGAACCATAAAGGTATTTGACAAAGCCTATATAAATGCTCAAATTGTTATTTTACCTGATGGGTATGATCCGGATTCATATCTATTCGAATTCGGCGTTGAATCCTTTCTGGAACTCGTTTCAGGAGCCAAGGATATCATCCCCTTTCTAATGGATTCAGCCGTCAAAAAACATGGTCTTTCCATTGAAGGAAAAATTCGTGTGATCTCAGAGATGAAAGAGCCTTTGGGATTTATTAGTGATAATGTACTAAGATCATTGTATATCAAAGAACTCGCTGAGCGAATAAACATTGATGAATTCGCTGTTCTTGAAAAAATCAGGAAAATAACTCTTCGAAATAAAGATATGGCTAAAAGGCCGACTCGGCCAAACACTGGTTTTAGCCTCGGCCGGCACAAAACAAGTGTTCCGGATAAGGTTCAAGAAAAAGCCTTCCAAGGCAAATGGGACAAACTGGAGCGCCAGATAATAGCAATGATGCTTCAGTTTCCTCAAATTTTATCTGAAATAAATGAGCGTAATATACTTGAATTTTTTGAAAATAATGCTTTA
>JASFHC010000228.1:0-4385 GCA_050123435.1 Desulfobacterales bacterium | reverse complement strand
CCACGCCATGATGGATGATCCGGAAATTTTGATTCTTGACGAACCCACTTCAGGGTTGGATCCCAATCAGATCGCCGAGATACGCGAAATCATCCGGCAGATCGGGGAAGAAAAAACCGTAATTCTCTCAACCCATATCCTGAGCGAGGTTGAGGCGACCTGCGACCGTGTGGTGATTATCGACAAAGGAAAGATCGTCGCAAACGACCGGATGGAAAATCTCAAACAATCCGCAGGCCAAACCCATTTTATCCATTTGGATATCCTGAAAGCAAATTTTCAAGACGTACACGATAGATTAAGCGGAATTGACGGTGTTGCTAAAATTGAGAAAATTAATGAAAAACCAAACGGCCCGCTGAGCGTGAAAGTTGCCTGCAAATCCGCTTCCGACCTGAGAGAACCCGTTTATCACGCCATAAAACAAACCGATTGGGTGCTCATCGAGTTTCATCAGGAGACCAAAACTCTTGAAACCATATTCCGCGAGCTGACCGAGGAGGACTGACATGCAGCAAGTGATCCGTATTTGCAATAAAGAACTAAAAGACTATTTCATATCCCCCATCGCCTATATTGTCATATCTATTTTTTTGCTGGTGACCGGGTGGTTCTTTTTTACAACCTTTTTCTATTATAATCAGGCCGATCTGAGAAACTTTTTTAATCTGCTTCCCATTACTTTTTCCTTCCTGATCCCGGCAGTCACCATGAGATTGTTCTCCGAGGAGTTAAACGTGGGATCTTACGAGATGCTCCTCACCCTGCCGGTAACGTTTAAGGACATCCTTTTGGGAAAATTTTTAGCCGGTGTGTTATTCGTGGCCGCAGCCCTGGTACCGACCTTTGCCTATCCCATATTCATCACCTTTATGGGCCAGCTCGAATGGGGACCTGTGGCAGGAGGCTATTTGGGAGCTCTGTTACTGGGCGCGTCTTTTGTGGCTGTGGGGCTTTTTGCCTCGTCATTGACCCGTAATCAGATTATCGCTTTTATCGTGGGCATGGCCATCTGCTTTACCCTGACCTTGATTGACAAAATGCTTTTTTTCTTTCCCGGGCCCCTGTTGGGAGTTATCGGGTATTTGGGTGCCGATTTTCATTTCCAAAACATTGCCAAAGGGATTATCGATTCTCGGGATATTGTCTATTTTTTAAGTGTAGCCTTCCTCGGTCTCTATAGCACCCATCTGGTCATGCAAGAAAAAAATTAAGGAGTATAAAATGGGCAAGCAACAATCCTATGCAAAATATATTAAGCTGTTAATTTATCTGGTGATCATCGTTCTTATCAATGTGGCCGGCATGACCCTGTTTTTCAGGATGGATCTCACATCAAACAGGCTCTATTCCATATCCGAAGCCAGTAAAACAGTGGTGTCCACACTTTCCGAGCCGTTAACCATAAACGTATTTTTTACCAAAAACCTGCCGGCCCCATACAATAATACGGAACGATATCTTCATGATCTGCTTGAAGAATATGCTATCCATGCCAACAAATATTTTAACTATCGGTTTTATGATGTCAGCCCAGAGACTGAAGGAATCAACCCTTCGGCACAGGAAAATCAGAAACTGGCCAGAAATTATGGGATTCACCCGGTTCAAATTCAAGCGTTTGAAAAAGATGAAGTAAAATTTAAAAAGGCTTACATGGGCCTGGTATTAATTCATGGTGATATGGTAGAGCAGATTCCCACAATCACCTCCATCAATGGGTTAGAATATAAATTGACCACGGCCATACAGAAGTTGAACAACAAAATCAGTGCATTGTTAGGCCTTGAGGATAAAATTCAGGTCAAACTGTTTCTGTCTTCTTCCCTAAAATCTGTCGCACCGTATATGGGGCTCAGCGAACTTCCCGAATATCCGGACAAGTTGAAAGAAATAATTAGCAGCGTCAATTCCAAAAACTACGGAAAACTCGAATATACCTATATCGACCCCTCAACCGTACAGACAGATCAACACTCCCTGGATAAATATAAGCTTATGCATCTCGAATGGCCTGATCTTTCAGGAGGTAAAATTCAAGCCGGCAGCGGCATCATCGGTCTTGTCATGGAATATAAGGAAAAAACCAGGGAAATTCCGCTGTTAAGCGTCCTACGCATACCCATCATCGGAACCCAGTACAATCTCACCGAAATTGATCAACTGGAAGAAATCATCAACGACAATCTGGAAACCCTGGTGGATATCAACCAGAATCTCGGATATCTTGCAGATCACGGAACACCTGAAATTTCGGCGTTCTCGCCAATGGGACAAAAAAATCCGGATTCACTATCAACATTTGCCGATTTGATATCACAAACTTACAGCATTAAACCGGTCAATTTGAAAGACCAGTCCATCCCCGGCAGTCTGAATTGCCTGATTATCGTGCGACCCACAGAAAATTTTTCCGATTACGAGCTCTACCAGCTCGATCAGGCTCTGATGAGGGGAACCAACCTGGCACTGTTTTTGGATGCCTTCAATGAAGTCAGGGATAATAGCCGGCAAAATTTTGGGATGAACCAGGGGGTTAAATATGTTCCCCTGGACACCGGGCTTAACAAATTGTTGGTTCATTACGGAATCGACATAAAAAAATCCTACGTTATGGATGAAAATTGTCATAAGCAACGGCTTCCCAGGAATATGGGCGGGGGAGAAAGGCCCATATATTTTGCCCCGATCATCAAAAACAGATTTATCAACCATGACCTTAAATTTATGAACGGCATCAAAGGCCTGGTTGCCGTTAAAGTATCCCCATTGGAACTGAATGAAGAAAGAATTTCAGAAAACAAGTTAACGGCGGTAAAGCTGTTTTCATCTTCGGAAAAATCATGGGAAAAGCGAGAAAATATTTCGCTGAATCCTATGTTTCTCAGCCCTCCGCCGTCTACTGATGAACAGCAGAGTTTTCCGTTGGCATATATTATTGAAGGGGTGTTCCCCAGTTATTTTGAGGGAAAACCCATCCCTGAAAAAACATCGGATGAGACGGATACAGAAGAAAGTAACCTGGAAGTGGAGGCCGGAGCTCAAAAAGAGACCGTTGACATGTCCAAAATAAAAGGGCGGGGAGACTTTATACCCAAAGGCAAACCTGCTAAAATCTTTTTGATGGCTTCGTCGGAAATGTTAAGGGACACGGTTCTGGATCCCGAAGGTGACAGTCCGAACGACATGTTTGTTTTAAATACCATAGATGCCCTAAATCAGAGGCAACATATTGCCACCATGCGAAGCAAAACCCTCCGTTTTAATCCGTTACATGATACTGGAGCGGTTACCAAAACATTTGTCAAGTCGTTTAACATCGCCGGACTTCCGGTGCTTGTCGTCTTTTTGGGATTGATTATTTGGCTGAGGCGCCATTCAAGAAAAAAACGGATACAGATGATGTTTCAAAAATAAAAAGTGACTAAAGTTTTAAGTGATCTAAAGTGACTAAAGTTATGGTGTCGCTCCGCTCCGCTGATTTTATATAATTGAGAGAATTCCTTAACTTTAGCTCACTTTAAACTTTAGTTCACTTCAAACTCTTGCAGCAATTCTTCAGGCAGAGCCGGAGAGCTCTGATCTGGCAAAAAGGGCCAAGATTTCAATATTTAAATAAATAGAGGTTAGTATGAAAATTAAAAAAGAATATTTGATACTAGCAGGTGTTATGGTTGCATTGATCCTTTATCTTGTATTGCATCGTTCAAACCGGACACATTACAAGCTTCCGGATATCACCGAGATCTCCGTAAAACAGATTTCAAAACTGGAAGTCGGCAAGGCAGACAAAACACTTGTTTTGAATAAAAAAGACAACACCTGGTACATCGACCCCAAAGGATATCCTGCTGATTCTGACAAGGTCAAAAACATGCTTAACGTCATTGAAGAATTGAATCTGACCGCTCTGGTATCAGAATCAAAGAATTATGTGCGTTATGATTTGACCCATGGTAAGAAAATCGCTGTGAAAGCCTGGCAAGGAAAAACCTTGATCCGGGAATTTGATATCGGCAAAGCAGCGACCACCTATCAGCATACCTTTGTTAGATTGGCAAACGATCCCAATGTCTATCACGCCATAGGGAATTTCAGACGGGAATTTGACCAAACCATTGATGAGTTGCGAGACAAAACCGTACTGTCGTTTATGGAAAAAGATATTCGTGAAATTACGCTTACCGAAGACAAAAAAACCATTATTCTGAGCCAAAAGCAGGTCTCCGAACAAGAGGATAAAACGTCTAAAGAACCCAAAACCAAAATCGTCTGGCAGAATGCTGACGGCAAAAAAGTGGATAAAGAAAAGGTTGGAAGTCTATTAAGTTTTCTTCATCGACTGGATTGTGAAACTTATATAAATGACATGGAAAAAGACGATT
>JASFHC010000227.1:0-4399 GCA_050123435.1 Desulfobacterales bacterium | reverse complement strand
AAGGCCGGCCACCCGTAGATCTGCCTTTGTATCAAGGTCTAAAAATTTTAACGTTTCATCGGTTTTTTGCCGAATAATTTTCTCTTCTTTCCACACCATAGGCGTACGCAGAAGGCACCTTAAAAATCCGGAATGGCTCTTGGTATGCAGTCCCACCATAACATTTTCTCGAACCGTCATATTCTGGAAGACTTGGATATTCTGAAAAGTTCTACCGATCCCCATATGAGCCACCTGATAAGGACTTTTTTTAATCAGCTTTTGACCTTCGAAAAAGATATCGCCGGAAGCGGGAGGATATATCCCTGTAATCAGGTTAATGGCTGTGGTTTTTCCAGCGCCATTTGGACCAATAATAGAGAAGATCAAGCCTTTTTCAACCTGGAGGGACAGGTGGCTTATGGCCTGTAATCCTCCAAAGTTTTTCGATATATCTTTTAGTTCAAGGATATAATTAGAATTGCTCAATATAAAACGCACTCCTCAACCGGCGGCCTTACTGTTTTATTTAAAACTCAATCTTCTACCCCGTATTGATTATGGGAAATTTGGGCTGCACTAAGCTTCATTTGTACTATTATTCCTATAATCAAACACCCTTTGGCTCTTTCGCTGTGTGCGAGGCAGGTCTCCATGGTCCAAAATCTCCACTCGGCACCGCACCAGTATTTTGCGTCGGATTTCCGTTTCCAGGCGTTCGGCCAAATGTACGTCATTTGTGTTTTCGGTATCCGCTCCCCGTTCAACCTTGATCAGCATCATATCCCGTCCGCTTTCCCGCTGTTTGAGATGTATCTGAAATTCGCTGCCAATCTCCTCTACTCGGCTCAGCACATGATCGATCTGGCTCGGATAGATATTTACCGCCCGGTATATAAACATATCATCCGTACGGCCGAGAATCCGGTCATGCATGGGTAAGGGCACGCCGCAGGGACATTTCTGATTAAAAAGGCGTGTAACGTCATGGGTCCGGTAGCGAATCAGAGGACTTCCTTCCTTACTCAAAGTGGTAACAACCAGTTCTCCCTGTTGGCCTTGAGGAACCGGTTTTAGTGTTTCCGGGTCAAGAATCTCAAAAATAAAATGGTCTGCCCAGTAATGGATTCCACGGTGACAGTTGCAGTCGAGGCCCGTGCCCGGCCCATAAAGTTCGGTTAGCCCATAAATATCAAAAATATGTTCAACACCCATTAGTTCCTTGATTCGTGCTCGCATTGAAGCACTGTGGCGTTCCGCTCCGAGGATAATTTTATTAACTTTAATGCTGGATAAAAGGTTGCGCTTGTGAATCTCCTCTGCCATGAGTAGCGCCATGGATGCCGTGGAACAGAAAACGGTGGTTTGCATATCTACCATCATTTCACAATGCATTTCCGCATTGGCAGGCCCTAAGGGCACTGCCATGGCTCCGAACCGTTCACAACCCGCCTGAAACCCCGCACCCGCAGTCCATAAGCCGTAACCCACGGCGATCTGCACACGATCTTCTCGGGTTAAGCCCGCAAGCTCATAACATCTGGCAAAAATATCAGCCCATAAATCAATATCTCTTTGTGTGTAGCAGAGCACTTTTCGCTTTCCGGTGGTCCCTGAAGACGCATGGATGCGCACAATATCTTCAAAAGGCGCTGCTCTCAAAGGGAAAGGGTATTCCTGCTGTAAATCGTCTTTATCGGTAAAAGGAAGGTGTTCGATATCTTTAAGCGACCGGATATCTTTGGGTCGTATGCCTGCATTGTCGAGTTTCTTTTTATAAAAGGGCGAATTATTGTAAGCGTGGCCGAGCGTCCATTTGAGTCCTTCACGCTGAATTTTTTTTAATTTTTCATCGTTCAAATCATAAGGAATAAAATTCATAATAAACGCCTCCGGTTAGTAAAAAAACCGGCGTTCTGAGAAGAAGCACCGGCTTTTAAATCAAAAGAGCTATGAGCTACTTCTGTCTCGATTCGCGAAGCTTCTCACAGCTATAAAATTTTTTATTTTTACTCAGAATGGTGAGCAAGCTTCATTAACTTCGCCACCACCACCAAAATATTAGCTTCATTATGATATTTTATGTTTGACCCGGTTAATTAACTACCTAAAACTTAAACATCTTTTTTCCCGTCTGTTTGGAGTAAGCTTTTTCCCCTTACCTGAGTTAGAACTTTTTGTCAAGTAACTATAACCTGAATTGAGCGATTTTTTACTCGATCTGCACCGATCTCTTGCGCATCAAGGATCCGCGAAAATTCTCGACATATCCGCGGGTATGCCTGCGGTTTTCGCGAACCCTTATGCATCAAGATCTCAGCACATCTCTTCGCAAAAAATCGCTCGACTCGGGTATAGGCAGTTTCGCCGGAATTTTTGATAATGATACGAAATCCATAGCATTTGAAAAAAAACACGCGGACAGCCATTTTTTTATT
The DNA here is from genome assembly GCA_050123435.1 of Desulfobacterales bacterium. Taxonomy (GTDB): domain Bacteria; phylum Desulfobacterota; class Desulfobacteria; order Desulfobacterales; family UBA11574; genus S5133MH16. Next base: position 1,982 of record JASFHC010000227.1, on the reverse strand, counting down.
GAAATTTTTAATTAGAAAGATAATATAGGGCAAATTTTTTTTTGTTCATTATGAGGAGGAACAGGATGCATAGAATACGAATCGGTGTATTGTGTATGATTATGGTTTTTGTTTTTGGGGCATCTCTTGAAGTTGCCGGCCAGAATGCAGGATATAGTGAGCAAAATCCAGAGTATATGCGCGTACCCATGGGGGTTATCGTACTTAAACCAGATGCGTCTGTGGAACAGAAGAAGTCTCCTGTTGAATTCAATCATTCAAAGCATTTTCTTTATGATTGCAGAACCTGTCATCACAAATGGGAAGGGAATGCCAAAATTACCAATTGTACAACTTCAAGTTGCCATGATTTGCTCAACTCACCGGAAAAGCCTACAAAATACCTGGCTTATACGGATACGGGCATAAAGTATTACAAATATGCCTTTCATCAAAGCTGTATCGGGTGTCATAAAGAAATAAAAATCAAGAGAAAAAAAATGGAGATGTCGTTTACAACGCATGAAGCGAAGCTGCCTAAAACCGGCCCCACCGCTTGCATCGAGTGCCACCCCAAAGAATAATCTTGCTTTTTAAAAGATGTTAAAAGAAAAGAAGATTGCAACGTTAATTAGAGAAAACAAAACACTGTTTATCATTATTGCAGTGGTTCTCTTCTTGGTTGAACTTGAAATTTTTGCCCTTGCAGCAATGAAATCCGGGCGCAAATCATGGCTTCAGGTGATTGATGCCAATGGAAACGTAATACACGAAACAGACGGAAAGAATCTTAGTGATTTCAATAAATATTATTTTGAAAAAACTTTCGGTCCGTTTGAACAGTATCATGTTAAGCTTGAAACCAAGCAGTTCCCCTTTCCTTTCAGAGCATGGTTGGTGGCGGCCGTAGGTGTTCCGGTTGGTGCCATTCTTTTATTTGCCTTTGCTGTTCAAGTATATCTCTCCCTTTTTTATAAGGAACAGAATTCAGATAAATATGATGTGAAAAAAAACGAGTATGAATACAGTTTTGAAAAACTCATCGCCGCAGTCAGCCGTTTCAACATCTTTACCATAGGCTTCCTGGTATTACTTGGGGTTTTTTCTTACTGGGTGGTGCCCAATCTGATCGTTCATGTCGGAAAAATCGGTGTTGAAACCCTGACCCGATACAAATGGATCTTTTTGTCTTTGGGTATAGTTTTCTTGGGTCTTGTCATATGGGTAATCTATTTGAAGTATCTTCTGGCAAAAAAAGCCATAGACAGCCACGCTGAAATAGATAAATATCGCCTGCAGCTTGAATTTGATCACGGCAACAGATATCCTCTTCGGCTGGTACACGATCAAAAAGAAACAACCGACAGGTCGGATTTGAGCCCCGACCTATGAAGGTTAATTTCGAAACATGAGCCGGTTCAGGGACTATTTTGCCTTGACATTTGCCTTGACATTTGCCATGAAGACATTTTATTGATTTATAAGTATGATAGAGGCCCGGCGATTTTTGCGGGTTGATTTCGCTCTAAAGGATTTTTCCCTTTGTCAGCGTGACGACCTGAAGCTTGGGACTACAAATGAGAGGATTTAAAAGGAGGTCAGAATTATGGCAAACGGGATCGTGAAGTGGTTTAGTGACAAAAAAGGGTTTGGATTTATTGAGCAGGAAGACGGTACGGACATTTTTGTCCATTATTCTTCCATTAACATGGATGGGTTCAAAACCCTGGCTGAAGGAGAACGAGTGACTTTTGACGTGGAAGAGAGCGACCGCGGACCGTCAGCAAAGAACGTCCAAAAATCTTAGTTTCCAAAAAACTATATTATCAAAGGCATCTCATTGAAACAAGATGAGATGCCTTTTTTTGTTTGCTTTACACGGACGAATCAGAACAAAATGTCATCTTAACTAGTGTCCATCCAGAAATGGTAGCTTTTGGTTTCCGGCAAGGCCCGAGCGAGTTTTCAACCGCAGGCATAGCGCGCTATTTCGAGGATTGAAA
>JASFHC010000226.1:0-4400 GCA_050123435.1 Desulfobacterales bacterium | reverse complement strand
CAGAATGTCATGCATTTGTATTTTCCTTTGTTTTTATGCACGAATGATATAAATTTAGGGGCTTCGTCTCAATTGGAGTAATGGAGTAATGAAATGATGGGTTTTTCAAAGGTCTCAGCGCGAATTCATGGTTTAAGACGAAGGCCGGCTAACTTACACAAACCCGACGTATCTCGGTGATGTCGGTAAGTCCTTGCAAGGCCTTAGCAATGCCATCTTGTACCAGAGTGGTCATGCCTTCACTGGATGCCTGGGCAAAAAGTTCCTCGGGATCCGCCTCTTTTTTGATCATTCTTTTTATTTGCTTTGTACCTTCCATGAGTTCATGTATCCCGAGTCTTCCTTTATACCCGCTTCCGTAACACTCATCACAACCTTCGGCTTGGTAAATGACGGTTTCCGGCGTAAGTTTAAGACCGGAGGAATCAAAATGCTCTTTGCCGTAAAGCTTTTTAATTACAGCACTGTCTTCGTCTGAAGGGTGATATTTTTTTCTGCATTTTTTACACAGCACTCTTGCCAGCCTTTGGGCCAGCACCGCTTGAAAGGCGTCGGAAAAATTAAGCGGATTTATCCCCATATCCAGAAGACGGGTGACGGTTTCAGGTGCGTTATTGGTATGCAACGTTGAAAATACCAGATGGCCTGTGAGTGATGCTTCAACCGCAATGGAGGCAGTCTCTTTGTCCCGCATTTCGCCGATCATAATCACATCGGGGTCGGCCCTTAAAAACGCCCGCATAACTCTCGCAAAATCAAGACCGATTTTGAACTGGCATTGGACCTGTCTTAGGCCGAGTTGAGTAATTTCTACGGGGTCTTCCGCAGTCCATATTTTTATCCCGGGTTTGTTGATATATCCCAGGGCTGAATGAAGAGTGGTGGTTTTTCCGGATCCGGTAGGCCCTACAACCAAAAAGAGTCCCGTAGGTTGGGAAATAACTCTTTTGACGATATTAAGATTTTCATCATTCAACCCAACATCGTCAAGTTTTCTGGCGCCGGCTTCTGCCAGAATTCTCAAAACCGCATCTTCATATCCACCCACAGTAGGGAGTGTGGCAAGTCGAAGTTCAAAGGGTTTGATGCCCTTACGCTTGAATTTGATCTTGCCGTCCTGGGGGAGACGCTTTTCGGCAATGTCAAGCCCGCTCATAATCTTGATTCTTGACAGAATAGCCTTGGCATGGGTAATGGGCAGTTGCAAAAAGTCCTGACAGACCCCGTCAATTCTGAATCGGATGCTGGCGGTCTTGGTCAAGGGAGACGGTTCAATATGAATATCCGAGGCATCTTTTCTATGTGCTGAGATGAGAATCTGATCCACCATTCGTACCACCTGGCTGGAGGATTCATCAAACTCTTCGACAATTTCATCTTCTTCATCTTCCTCAAAGTCGATATCCGGCATGATGTCAAAACTTTCCGCAGCATGCTCTCCGGGAAGATCCCCGGTTTCATGCCTTTTATCAAAAAAGTATTTTATAATTTTTGCGATATCTTCTTTTATACCGACGAAATAATTGATATTGTTTGTATATATGAGAGCCGCTATGTGATCGGTTTTAATGAGGTCCATAGGATCGTCAATCAAGATATCCACGGTCCCGCTTTTCATGTCCCAATTCAGCGGAACCCAGCTATACTGTAAAAGAAAAGATTGTTTCAACTTGGTTAACAGTTCATAAGGAACCGGCATATCCGGATTAAAGGCGATGAAAGGACACTTGAAGAACAATGAAAGGGATTTCCCAATCTTTTCTTTTTCTATCCTGTTCTGTTCCATAAGAACATATTCTACACTCTTTTTTGTTTTTTTGGAAATTGCGAGGGCATTTTGTAGCTGGGTGGTCGTAACCAGTTTGGATTCGAGGAGGTAACTATACTTGGAATCATAAGCGCGGCCGCTTTGAAGTAGTTCCGTCTGGGTTTGCAGACCGTCATATTCCGGATTAATTTTTTTGACAGAATTATAACATTCAAGTGATAGGTCAAAATGCCCTTTTTTTGCCATTCGTGAGCCGAGCTTGAAATTGAGATCGGCTTTGTCCGGGTCACTTAACCCTTTGTTTTCAATAATCTTTTCAAAGTAGTCCATGACTTTTGATGGGGGATAGATTTCAAAAAGGCATTCCGCCATATCGGAAATGATTTCAATAATAGGGTAATCATGGTCAAATATTTTATTATATTCTTCAACAGCCTCTTTAAAAAGGCCCAATTCCTTTAGAGATACAGCGCTTACAATAATATCTTCAGGCGTTTCCTCTGAATCCCACGTCTCTCGGAGATGGGAAATATCTTGGACGGAGAGTGCCGGATCTTCTTGTTCGAGACGATCGACTTCCTCTTTTAATAGATGAATCTTTTCCTTAACGATTTTCTGTATATCAGGATCGATCTCATAGGAAATGGAAAGAATTTCTTCATATATTTCGAGGGACTCCGAAAACAACTCTTGTGATCTGTAAGCCTCGGCTTCTCTTATTTTTGAGTCAATATCTATCTTTTCATTCTCGTGAATGTCGTCCATTTTATATAAGACCTCCGCCAACAACTGATAGACTTCTAATAAGAAATTTATGAGCTTGTTCACCTCAAAATTTAATTATTTTTCCGATCTGTCCGGGTTGGGGTATTATACTTCAAGCACTATTTTGTGATCTTTTATTTACATGATTATTTAAAGTCTATCTTGAAATGAGGCTACCGTTAAAGATATAGCTTTTTTAATGGTTTCAACGACATTTAGGCCAGTCAATGCACTTGTCTCAAAGGAAGGTGCCTTTAATTTTCTATTCAGATCTTCTTCCAATGTTTCATATGACAAAAGCGGGATCCCTTGTTTTTCAAGATCCCTTTTATTATACTGAAATACAAATGGAATCTTAAAAATGTCTTTACCAAAAGTGGTCAAATTGTCATGGAGGTCCTTTAGGGCATCGATATTAAGTTTTTGTCTTAGGGCCATGGAGTCCGCTACAAAGACGATACCGTCGACTCCTCTTAATACCAGCTTTTGGGTCGCCCTATATTTAACCTGCCCGGGTACGGTATAAAGCTGTACATTAATGCTGTACCCTTTGACCGTACCGATTTCTAAAGGTAGAGAGTCAAAAAAAAGGGTGCGATCTCCATGTGTCTTTATCGAGTCCAGCTTACCTTTAATGCGCTTTTGGAATTTTTCGTAAATATACTCGAGATTACTTGTTTTTCCAGCACGCCCCGGACCGTAATAAACTATTTTTACTTGAACCTCCTTTGTCTCCGAATTTATTATTGCCAAAACAGCTCCCTCTCACAATTAATCAATTCATAAAAAGTCGAATTTATCACGTTTTGGTTATTCAGTTATAGATATTAGATTGTGTTTTCTTAACCGAATTAAAAAATTACCCACCGATATCAAATAGATTAACAATAATAACAATCTGTTAGACCAGTTCAGCTAAGCAAATTGTTGATTATTCAATAACTTTAACTCTTAATAAATATCACTTTCATTCTATTTTATCAATAACAAGTTGGCATACTTCATTAACGGAGTGAAGGTTCGAGTAAATATAGTAAGAAAATTTCATGATTGACACGAGATTTTCATTCGAATATTTTATTGGATAATATTAAATTTATTGTCATTTCAATACGATTCGATGACGATACACTAAGGATGATCCCTATAAAATTAACACTCGCCATGTCATTCAAAAGAATGAAGCCGTTTTGGATTGCCGTTTCCGTATTTGGACTTGTTTTTGCAGTGCTGTTTTTTATCCGTCTGGAGTTGTTTAGTAAATTTTTAGATGAACCTTCAAATACGTCTTTTTCATCCATAACATCCCCTCCTGAAAGGGAATCATGGATGAATATTTTGCAAAATGGTCGTAAAATTGGCGCAACACATACAACTTTTTTAAAAAGAAAAAAAGGGTATCTTCTGAAAGAAACCTTATATATGCGTATCAACACAACGGGACTGGTACAGGATATAAACCTTAAGACCGTCGGGAAACTAAATCCTGATTTTTCACTCTCTTCGTTCGATTTTAATATTAGTTCGGGGCGGTTTATTTTCTCGGCTCAAGGGGTGGTTTCCGACAATGTACTTTCAATTAAAACACATGGACTTGAGTCCACAGATAGTTTTCATGTCAAAATTCCGGAAAGGGTGTACCTGGCCGCCGGCATAGTAAATGCCGTGGATGCTTCCGGAATAGAACCCGGCGACGAAGTTGCTTTTCAGATCTTCGACCCTGCAAGTATGGCCAGTGAAACGGTCAGAGTCAGGGTCCTTGAGTATGAAGATATCCTGAATATGGGAGTAAAAAAAAGAGCCAAAAAGATAGCCATGATGTTTAAAGGGGTAACTCAACTGGCCTGGGTCGGAGAAAACGGCGAAG
>JASFHC010000225.1:0-4400 GCA_050123435.1 Desulfobacterales bacterium | reverse complement strand
CCAAAACCGTTGCTATTGGGAAGAACAACCATGCCGACCTTTCAGCATCCTTAAAAGATAATAAAGGAAGGCCGTTACCCGGAAAAACAATTCTATTTCGTACCGGCTTTCCGGGATTTTTTACACCTTCAAACGGTGAAGCGGTTACCGATGCTCAGGGGCAGGCAACGATTGCCTTTACCCCTAGCTCCAGCGGCAATGCTGTTATTATCGTCAGTTCTCCTTACTATGGCCTTTCTGATTCAATTCCCATAACCTGCACCTCACCGGCGGTGGGTATAACATTTGAGTTTCAACGGGCCGGCAATAATTCTTTTAAGGTAACCTCTTATGTAAAAAATGTTACTGATAAAAAACCTGCATCCAATCAAGCCGTCAAGTGGCGTTTAAAACCGTCTAACGAGTGTGCCTGGACAAAAAAACCTGATCACAAGACCAATAATAAGGGTGAGGCCGGCGGCATTTTTACTGTAGGATCATCAGATTCAAAAGAGATAAGTGTAACGGTAACTCATGTTCCGACAGGCGTTTCGGGATCAGGAACTTTCGTGTTCGGAGGGTATGACGGAACCCGGTTTCTACCGTGGAAAAAGTTGGGAAAAGCTACTGAATGGTGCGAATGGTCCTCAAACGGATATTTTGCGGTCAGGCATAGAGATGGTTCCGGATTGTCCATATACCGCATATCGGATTGGGCAAAGGTTTGGTCGAAAAAAAGACGTTCAGGCAGATATCATTCGTTTTGCTTTTCCTCGGACGGCAAAAAACTGGTAACCGGCGTTTTTAAAGGCAAAGATAAACTTGCTATCTTATCAGTTCCTGGCGGAAATGTTGATATGGTATGGGATATTCCTTTAAATAGTGAGGCAAAATCAGCGGATAAATCTTTGGCCTGGCAGGATAACCATATTTATACAATCCAAGACTACAACGTTATACAAAAATGGTCGACAACAGGAAAACTCAAGATGACCTACAGTCATAATTCTGAAATCCAGGAACTCAGGTTTAACCCGGTTAACGAGTCTCAATTCGCTGCGGTAGATAAGAATGGAGAGTTGAGGATATGGGATACGGAGAATACTTCTCCCATAAAAACTGTGAAGGTAGAGTCCATTTCTGCGGGAAAACTTAAGAGCCTTGCATGGAGCCACGATGGGAAATATCTTTCAGTGGGATCCGTTATCGGCGATACCGGTATGATTTATACCTTTGACACCTCAAACTGGAGCAAAAGTGGTTTCGATCTTCCCGGACTGGGTAGCGTCGATTCCCTGGATTACAACAGTGATTCTTCCCGGTTGGCTGTGGGCCACGATAATGGTTTGATTGTTTGCAATACGGATACTTATGGAATCGAGTATTATAATAAAGATCCGGTGCACCATGTTCGTTGGAGGCCCGACGGCTCTATGCTGGCGGCCGGAGGACAGATATACGTGTTTGATGATTTCAATTTCAATGGTCCGAAAATTCAGATTTCGACTCCTCAAAGCGGTAGTTCCTACATATCCGATTCCGTAAAAATCGCCGGAAAGATATCAGATCCTCACGGCATCCGTTCAGCTACTATCTCCGTCAATGACGGCGTACCGTCCTCATTGTCCCTTTCCTCCCAATGTTTTTTTACTCGAACGGTTTCTCTGGCCGAAGGACAGAATCAAATTTTGATCCAGGCCCGGAATCGGATAAAAAACAAGGCTTCTTATTCCATGTTCGTTACGCGGTTATACGATTCCATACCGCCGGTATTAACACAGCCCTATGTCGATGCAGGCATCGGCTTAAGAGGAACAAAATTCAAGTTGTCCGTTGGTGTTTATGATGAAGAGTCGGGCGTCGACACTTCAAAAGTGACGGCCAAAATTCGGCTTCCGGACGGTAATACGTCAGAAACGGTTCAGCTGTATGATGATGGCGAACACTCGGATAAAAAGAGCGGGGACGGGGTGTTTGGAAACTCGTGGGAGTCATCCAAATCGGGAGAAGGATTACATTCCGTTGATTTTTATGCCTTTGATAGGACAGGAAATTCCTCTGACCTTATTAACGGAGTTACCCTGTTTGTGTATGATAGGCCTGTAATTAAAGAACCTTACCTGTCTGCAGTAAAGCCCCTTTCAAGTGATCCGGTTACGGTGGATGCGGATATTACGGACATATCGGGTGTTCATTCTGCTTTTTTGCGCTATTCAATAAATGCAGGGAATTCATGGAGTTTGATTCCTATGTCTTCCACGGGTCTTAATTATACAGGGACAATTCCGGCACAGAAAACGGGAACTGTATACTACAAAGTTACCGCGCGTGATGTTCATGGGTATGGGAGCGAAAGCGGTGTTTATGCATACACAGTCCAGGATAGTACGAAGCCGGTTGTAACAATTCAGCGGCCTGCAACGGTGGCGGAGTCCACCACATCAGAATCCTGGATCATCGTTTCCGGGCGGGCCATGGATGTAAATGACATTGGACTAAAACGTGTGACATGTAATACAGGGGCTGAGAATACGGGAACTCTAAAAGAATGGAAGTTCAAAATAGCCTTAAAGGTAGGTTTGAATAAGATTACCATTGTTGCAGAAGATCAGAACGGAAAACTGGCCAGTGACTCCGTAGAAATTACCTATGTGCCGGCTCTATCCGCGCCGGTATTTTCACCTCCTGCACCGGATGTTTTCACGGATCGTCTATCGGTTGGAATCATGGCTTCAGACAAAGAAGCGACGATTCACTATACTACGGACAACTCTGAACCTACCGGCACGTCCCCGATTTTTTCATCCCCTATTCTTATCGCAGAAACCACAACACTTAAAGCAAGGGCTTACAAGTCCGGCCGGCCCCTAAGTCCAACAGCAACCGGGACCTACACATTGAAAAAAAAGGAAAAAGACGAGATCATAAAAATAAAATCGCCTCCAAAAGGCAACGCAGTTGTTTTAAAGAAAAAACCTGACTCAAATGGGGAGTGGTCCATTCAGCTTGAATCTCTTAAGAACAAAACATTTGCCGACAAAGCGATAACAAAACTGAAAAATGAAGGATATCCAGCATACTATGTGACAGTAACGTCTCCCGAAAAAATTACATGGTACAAAATAAGAATGGGTTCTTTCAAAGACAAGGCCGAAGCACAGAGGGCTCTTAAGGGTTTAAAGAAGTACAAAGACAAGGCAATTGTTGTTTATAATAAAACAAGCAGGCCCGGTAAACAGAAAAAATCGTCTAAGGCTGAAGTTAAAAAAAGACAGCAAACAAAAACTCCTGCTCCAACTCTTCGTAAGAACTCTTTTTCTCCGGAAAAACAGGAGGCAGTCGGAAAACAGGAAAAACAGATTTTGGAACTAAGTGTAAAAAAAGAGTCTTTAGTAGCGAAACCGATTATAGAAACACCGGTAGTTACCGATGAAACAGATACCTCAACAACTCAAGAGCCTAAAACAGAAAGTCCCGGCGCCGTTGAGAAGGGTACTCCGTCTATTGAACAAAAAGAAGATAAAAAAACTTTGGTTTCTAAAGGAGAAATACTTTCTCAACAAGACCGGAAAGACCGGTTGGAATCCTTTTTGAATATTTATTGCCAAACCTATGCCAGTAAAGATCTTGATAAATTTGCCTCTTTTTTTACTCCGGATGCCACTGAAAACAACACTCCTTTTCAGGATATGCTGCCCCAATATCGAAAAAACATGGAACAAATCGAATCGTTTAACTACCGGATTGAGTTGATTGATTATTCGGTACAGGCCGATACAGGAAACATTAGAATTCAGGGAAAATATTTCACCCGCTATCGATTGTATGAAGGAACATGGCGGGAAAACAGCGGTAATATTTCCATGGAGCTTATAGAAAATGACGATTCCTATCTGGTAAAACGGCTTAGTTATCCCTAATCCGGATAAACCCGCCCTCCTGCCAAGCGGAGTAAGGCGGACGGGCCTGAGAGGAGGCTTTGAAACCTCTTCTAGGCAATTAACTTAAATGTTGCATACAGCGGGAAATGATCTGAGGGATAAATGCCGTCAATTGTATCCCTGATGACCTTGCAATCTTGTTTGAATAATTTTCCGCGATAGAGAATCCAGTCTATATAATCTCCGTTTATATCCCCTGTAAATCCGTGATGCGTTCCTGGAAAGGGTTTTTTAAACGCGTTTTTAAAATAACATTCCTTTTCTTCTATTTTCCTACTATGGCCGGTGAAGATGTTGTAACAGGGACTAGAGGGAGTGGTATTAAAGTCTCCAACCATAATCACGGGTACGTCACTCGGGAAACGCCGTAACCGATCCATAATCAGTTTAGCGCTTTTGGTTTGGACCGAGGTATCAAAATCAAAATGGGTATTGACACAAATGATCATGTGGTTGCCGCTTTTGAACATACCGATAGTG
>JASFHC010000224.1:0-4406 GCA_050123435.1 Desulfobacterales bacterium | reverse complement strand
GGGATAAGCATTTTGTTGAATATCCACCATTTTCTTCGCCGCTTTTTGAATAAGAGCGAGTGTGCCGCTCACGTTGATTTTTAAAACATCCTCAAATTGGGTCAGATCAGCGTTTCTGACTGAACCGCCCAAGCCTCTACCCGCATTGGCAACAACTATGTCAGCCTCTCTGTCAAAGCGGTCGTTAGCTTTGTCAAAGAGCTGATTCAATACAGCATTGTTGGAAGCATTCCCAGCGACACTGCAAAACGCAGAGCCAATTTCATTTTTAATCACGGCCAGTTTTTCAGCGTTTCTCCCGTTGCCGACTACGCCAAAGCCAGCAGCGACAAACTTTCGCATCGTGGCTTCACCAATACCGGATGTGTTCGATAAAAATCACCCCGTCTATTCTCAGATTAAATACCTTAGGCGTTTTACCGTTTGGGTGAAGCTATCGAGAAATTTTGGCTTGATCCCAAAAACAGAAGGGCTAAAAGCTGGACGGAGCATCAGGATATTAACAGTGTGATGCTGGCAACCAGCTTGGCCCCGGACGGCTACTTGAAATTGTAGGCTGATAAGCTGGCGGATTGCTTTCATGAAGATACACGTCAAATATCTATGGGTTATGGTTTGCTTTTGTTTGTTTTTCGGCTTGAACTGCATTTGATCTGGCGAAGGAAGAATAATAAAGGCAAGGCAGGCGGGTTTTGGTGCCATTGTGGCAAATATTTTTTGTTCCGACTTGTCCGGGTTAGGAAGGGTAAAGTACGGTTTTGTTAATCTTTTTCCAGAGGTCTGAAGGCTCCGGCAGTTTTTTTCCGTCTATGGACAGCACCGGTACCGCTCCGATTAGAGAATTTGTAATCATTATCTCGTCAAAACTGAACAAATCTTCCAAAAATACTTTTTTACTCTCTATGGTAAAGCCTCGTCCACTGAGGAATTTACAGACGACAGTATCCATAATACCCGGCAAAACATGCGAAGAAACAGGTTTGGTTATGGTATGATCCTTTACTAGCAGTATGTTGGCCGTATTGGTTTCGGAAACCGTATTGTCCGGGTTTAATATTAATGCTTCATCGGCGTTTTGTGTCGTAGCCCATTTCCCGGATAGAAAGTAATATAAATAATTCAATGTCTTATAATCAGCCAACGGGGTTTGACGCGGGTGGGGATATACCGCCAGATTTAATCCCTTGACTTTTTTTTCTGCCAGGCGATGAGTGTATAGTCTGGCGGTAACTAAAAGCGTGTGATTAAAAGGGGGGGATTCTCTGTCTCCTCTGGAGGCGATTATCTTTACAGCCGCGGTTTCATTGAGCAGCCTGTTTTGCGAAATCACCTGATTGATAATTTCATCCCAGGTCAAATCCGGTGGTTTCTCGGCAAAAAGATGTTCCCAGGTATGATTAAATCTATCTATATGCGCGTTGATATGTCCGATGTTCCCTTTGTCAACCCTTATGGTTTCAAAAAACCCGTAACCGTATTGAAATCCCAAATCAGTGACCGGTATGCCGGCCTGATCTAAAGGTTCAAGGGTGCCATTGATCCATACATAATCTTTTTTTGCTGCTTTGTTTTCTTTTCCCTTAAAAACTTCCATCAGTGTCCTGCCTTTATGCAGGGTTTCTTCATATTCATCCAGTGGATCAGAGTCGAATACAATACCTCCGCCCACCGAGAAGATGATTTTTCCGTTGTATATTGTAGCAGTGCGGATAGCTATGGAAAGATCCATGGTATCGTGAAAACTGATGTAACCGATGGACCCGGTATATATATGGCGTCGGTCAGGTTCGAGTTCGTCGATGATCTCCATAGTTCTGATCTTGGGACAACCGGTAATCGACCCGCCAGGGAAAGTTGCCTTGAGAAGATCAACGGAGTCGCGGCCATGGTCCAATATTCCTTCAACAATAGATACCAGATGATACACATTCTGGTAGGCTTCAAGTCTTTTATGCTCCATTACACGCACGGATCCGACCCTGCAGACTTTTCCAATATCGTTGCGCAACAGATCAACGATCATCGAAAGCTCGGCATCATCTTTTTTGCTTTGTTTTAATTCCAGGCCAAGCTTTTTATCTTCCACGGGTGTTTTTCCCCTGGGCCGTGTGCCCTTAATGGGCCTGGTTTCAAGCTGTTGGCCGGTTTGCAGTAGAAACCGTTCCGGAGATGTGGAAACAATATGATGGTCGCCTGCATGAATGAAAGCGAAAAACGGGGCGGGATTGTTATTATAAAGTGTTTTAAACAGGCTGAACGCATCCCCTTGGACGTCCATTTCAAAACGCTGGGACATATTGACCTGATATACGTCTCCCGCCGCAATGTATTCTATGATTTTCTTAATGGCATTTATGTAGCCCACTTGGGTAAAATTAGATTTAAATCCTCCGGCATCTCCGCTAAAACTTCCGTTTTTAGGCGGTTTGTCAGAAATGATGCGTTTGAACGCATCAAGATCCTCATCTAAATTATTTTTTCCGGCAAGGTTACGTTCCGGTATGCAAAGTCTGGTGGTATCATTGATTTTATCATGGACAACGATGATTGACGGCGCTGTAAAATATACATGCGGCAGGCGGAGTCTATCTATGGATGTGCGCGGAAGGTTCTCCAGACAGTCTTTGAGATCATAAGCCAGGTATCCAAGGAGACCCGCATAGATGGGTTTCGGCAAATCAGATTGATCCCGGTCAAGATCATCCTGGCGAAAAGCTTTTAATATCCTGCGGAGGGTGTCAAAGGAATCGGACTTAAATTCAAAAGAGTGGTTTTCAACCGCAATGGTCATGTTATGATCCCGTCCTGAAAATACCAGCCATGGTTTTGCCCCGAGAATATGGTATCTTGCAGAATCAAGATCACCCCCGCTCATCAGAACCGTTGTACCGGGCATTGATGCGAATCGGGCTGAAAAATCAATAAACGGTTCGGACAGAGAAACAGGTTCGGTATGAATACCGGTTATATGTCCCGCGATTTTGTTGATTTCTTCCATAATCAAGTTAAATAGGACAAGGAAATTCCTAAACTATTGAATTATATTTTCTTAAAAATTCGCATTCCGCAGTCCGGAACCCGAAATAACCAGGGGGCCCAGATTCAGAAAGTTTTCCACAAGCAAAAAGCCGTTTTCTGTCAGAAAACTTTCAGGATGAAATTGAACGCCATGAAGAGGAAATTCAGGATGAGACATTCCCATGACAACACCATCCGGGCTGTGCGATGTTACGACAAGTTGGGTCTGACGGAATTCTACCATCAGGGAATGGTAACGGGCAGCCGGAAACGGTGAGCTTATTCCTTGAAAGATACCATAGTTGCTATGCTGAACCATACTGGTTTTTCCGTGCATGGGTACCGGAGCCCGGACCGTACGGCCGCCAAAAGCTTCATTCATGCATTGCATGCCAAGACATACGCCAAGGATAGGAACTTTATCGAAAAAATTCTTAATTAAATCGATTGAAATCCCGGCATGAGAAGGATCTTTGGGACCGGGACTGATAAGAACATAGTCGGGTTTAAGCCTTGTAATTTGTTCAAGCGTTATCATGTCACTTCTATATACTGTGATTTCAAGATCATAATGCATAAACATCTGGACAAGATTGTAAGTAAAAGAGTCGTAATTATCAATGACCAGCAGTTTTGCCATACCCGGATCCCCAAATTAAAAAAGCCACCCCTGTGAGTCTGGGTGGCTTAAAGCCTATTACAAGACCTTTGCAAAACGCCTCTTTTTGCCCGATTTCTGCGTCAGGCTCAAATTTTAATCCTCGAAATACTCAATGTATTCCTGTGGTTAAAATTGTCGCTTTCCTTGAACTCGAACAAAAATATGCATTTTTCAAAGGTGTCGTTACATAACTCAGATAAAAAAGAAACCGGCGAATTTTTTTATCTAATATACAAAACTTTGTTACAAGTCAAGAAAAATACCGATAACATTTAGACCACCTGCATTTGAATCAGGATACGATGAGAACGCTCCACGACGGCGTATATCTCTTTCCAACCGACTGAAACTTGTGCTTAAGCACCCGTAAGCCCGAGCCGAACCAGAGGTGTTAAGAACAATCCGTCGCTAAGTTATCCTATTGATATTTTTAGCTATAATTTCATTCGGCTCGGGCAAACGCGTGCTAAAGCCCTTCAAACAGTCAGTCGGTTTCCAAGAGAAACCCGCCGTCGCTCCGCTGAGCCGAAATCAACTGCCTTCACCCTGGGGTAACATCTCAATAAATTATGGAGAACTTAATACTTGGAGTCCATCCAGAAATGGTAGATTTTGGTTTCCGGCAAGGCCCGAGCGAGTTTTCAACCGCCCCAGTACGATCTGCCGGACCTACGGGGCAGGCAGGCATAGCGCGCTATTTCGAGGATTGAAAACGAGTGAGAACGCC
>JASFHC010000223.1:0-4420 GCA_050123435.1 Desulfobacterales bacterium | reverse complement strand
GTAGCGGTCGGCCAGGTCACTATGTTCCCGCGCCGGGAAATGCTGGACATTGTGGTGATCAACGAACAGGCTCGAGGCATTGTGGTCAGAAATCTGATCACGGGCGAAATCGAGAGCCATGAAGCCGATGCCGTGGTACTTTGTACAGGCGGGTATGCAAATGTTTTTTACCTTTCCACCAATGCCATGGCATCCAATGTGAGTGCAACCTTCAGGGCATATAAAAAAGGGGCATTTTTTGCCAACCCCTGCTACACCCAGATTCATCCCACCTGTATTCCGGTCCACGGAACCTATCAGTCCAAACTGACATTAATGAGTGAAAGCTTGAGAAACGACGGTCGGGTCTGGGTGCCGAAAACCCCGGGAGATAATCGGCGGCCCAACCAGATTCCCGAATCTGAGAGGGAGTACTACTTGGAAGAAAAATATCCGAGCTTCGGCAACCTGGTTCCCCGGGATGTGGCGTCGCGAAATGCCAAGGCCCAGTGTGATATGGGCAAAGGCGTGGGGGAAACCGGTTTTGCGGTATACCTTGATTTTGCCGATGCCATTCAGCGTGATGGCAAAGAGGTGATCGAACAAAAATACGGCAATCTTTTCCAGATGTATGAAAAAATAACCGCATCCAATCCTTATGAGGAACCCATGATGATTTACCCTGCGTCTCATTATGTCATGGGAGGTCTGTGGGTGGATTACAACCTGATGAGCACTCTAGACGGACTTTTTGTCATGGGCGAAGCCAATTTTTCGGACCACGGGGCAAACCGTCTGGGCGCCAGTGCACTGATGCAAGGTCTTGCGGACGGTTATTTCATTATTCCATACACCATCGGCGGTTACCTTGCGGGAACAAGTCGGTCGGAAATTACAACCGATCACTCGGCGTTTAAAGAAGCAAACCGTTATGTGACCGAACGCACCCAAAAGCTTCTTTCCATCAATGGGAAACGGACCGTGGATGACTTTCACCGTGAGTTGGGTCACATTCTCTGGGAATACTGCGGCATGTCACGAAACGATGAGGGTTTGTTGAAGGCAAAAACAATGATTCATGAACTTCGAGAAGAGTTCTGGAAAAATGCCAAGGTTCCCGGTTCGTCAGAAGACTTTAACCAGAGTCTGGAACGGGCCGGCCGGGTGGCCGATTTCCTCGAGTTTGCTGAACTGCTGATTATAGATGCCTTTGAACGCAAAGAATCCTGCGGCGGTCATTTCAACGAAGCCTACCAGACTGAAGAACATGAGGCCAGGCGGGATGACGAGAATTTCTGTCACGTGGCTGCGTGGGAATATAAAGGGGATGACACGGATCCCGAACTCCATAAGGAACCGCTGGTTTTTGAAAATGTGGAATTAACACAAAGGAGTTACAAGTGACCAAAAACATTAATATAACGCTAAAAGTCTGGCGACAGAAAGGGCCCCATGTCAAAGGCGGTTTTGAAACATATCCTGCGACCGATATTTCTACGGATATGTCTTTTTTAGAGATGATCGACGTTGTCAATGAACAGCTTACTCTGGACGGTAAAGATCCCATTGCATTCGATCATGACTGCCGGGAAGGAATCTGTGGAATGTGCGGCGCTGTCATCAACGGCCGTTCCCATGGCCCGGAAAAAGGGACCACCCTTTGCCAGCTTCATATGAGACATTTTTCAAATGGAGATACCATTGTGATAGAGCCCTGGCGCGCCAAGGCGTTTCCCATTTTAAAGGATCTTGTGGTGGATCGCAGTACGTTTGATCAGATCATTCTTGCCGGGGGGTATATTTCTGTGAACACCGGAGGCGCTCCGGATGCCAACAGTATACCCATCGCACAAGAAATCGCTGAACTGGCCATGGATGCCGCTGCCTGTATCGGATGCGGCGCATGTGTTGCCGCCTGTCCCAATGCGTCCGCCATGCTTTTTACGGGTGCAAAGATTTCTCAGCTGGGACTTTTGCCCCAAGGAAAGCCTGAAGCCGCGAATCGCGCCCTGGCCATGGTTAGGAAAATGGACGAGCTTTATTTCGGCAACTGTAGCAATGAACGAGAGTGTGAAGCAGAATGCCCCAAGGAAATTTCTATATCCAATATTGCCCGATTGAACCGTGAATTTATAAAAGCGGGCCTGGTTTCATCCGTAGAATAATCGAGACCTTTGTGAAACGCTCCGTTTTGTTTAAGGGTCGGTTGATCGCAGAGTAAAATTCATTCGGTTTTAAAGTGGTCCCAGCCTGAAGGTGAAAAGGTTTTGATCTGACCGTTCCAAAGAATCAATTCCATTTTTTTTGAATCGGTTATTTCGCCGATCTGATAAAGAGGGTTCCGAAACCTCTTAAGATAATTAGCCGCAATATGATCTATTTTATCCGGTGATATAGTGCATAAGAGGGTATAATCCTCACCGCCGGCAAGGGCATATTCAACCGGATTAAAATTAAACCGATCGCAAAACTTTTTCAAATTTTTGGAGATGGGTATTTTTTCGGAATACAGACGGACACCCACGTTGCTCTGCTCGACGATGTGTGCAATATCGGAGCTTAGCCCGTCACTGACATCAATCATTGCATGAACGCCTCCCAGGCGCGCAAGAAATCGACCTTCCCGAAGATAGGGTTTGGGTATGAGGTGGGCATCGCACAGCGCCTTGAATTCCTTGGCATCCGATTCCATATTATTTGTTATTAGATGCAATCCGGCCCGGCTGTCTCCTAAAGAACCGGTTGAACAAATTATATCATCCGGTTGAGCGGTATTACGGTACAATATTTCTTTTTCAAATGCAGATCCCAACACCAAGATATTTATGATTAAATCAGTTTTTGAATGGGTCGTATCCCCCCCCAGAAGATTAAGGCCGAATTCGGTAGCCAGTCTTTTCATTCCGCTGTATAGATCTTCAAGAAAAGCCACAGAGCAGTTTTCGGGTACGCCGATACTGATAAATACTTCACGACCGATTCCACCCATTGCGGCAATATCACTCAGGTTAACGGATAGCGCTTTATAGCCTAAATTAAATCCAGAAGTTGTATTCCTTATAAAATGTACCCGTTCAACAAGCAAATCCGTGGTGACAAGCATAACTTCGTGGGGTGTGGGAATAAAGGCAGCAGCATCATCTCCGATAGCTTTAATAATATTTTTAGGACGAATTAAACACCCCCGGCTGATTCTTTTAATAAAACCAAATTCACCGATATCTCTTAGATTCACTGTAACAGCGTGTCCTAATCAAAGGTCCGAAAAATTCTATAACCTTATGAAGTGATGGGTTTCTTTATTAATAACAAACTATTTATGGCATCCGAATGGAAGAATGAAATGCCGGATTGCTGGAATAATGTTTATAATTCTTCGGCAGATTTTTTCGGTAGTCTCTTTACATCACTATTCCTTTTTTTTCTACTATATAAAAAAAATAGTGTTCCGGTACCGGTATGTCAAGCACAAAACAATGGTAACGCGATCACAGGCATTTCGAGTTTTCATTTAATTTTAATGAAGAATTTATCTTGAAAACTCGATCCGCATAGTGTTTATGCAGACAATCGGTTCACATCAAAATATAGAGTTTAGGTAGGAGGTCATCATGAAAGTAGCCTTGACAATCGCAGGTTCGGATTCTTCGGGCGGCGCCGGAATCCAGGCCGATTTAAAAACATTCCAGGCCCACGGCCTTTTCGGCATGAGTGCCGTTACAGCGGTTACCGTCCAAAACACCCAAAAAGTTTATGATGTTCAGGAGATGGTGCCAAGGATCGTACACGATCAAATTACGTGTCTGTTTGATGATATAAAAATCGACGTGGTAAAAATAGGAATGGTATCCAGCATTGAACTGATTAAGGCCATCGCAACAGCGCTAAAGGCCGTTAATCCGCCCCCCGTGGTGCTTGATCCGGTGATGGTTTCCAAAAGCGGATACCGTTTACTGAATCAAGATGCCCAGGACGCCCTGGTAGAGCATCTTTTTCCGATGTCTGCGGTCATCACTCCCAACATTTATGAAGCTGAAGCGCTCATCGGCAAAAAAATAAAAACCATAGAAGATATGAAAAGCGCTGCCGGTGATATCTTAAAGCTCAATGTTAAAAAAGTGGTGGTAAAGGGAGGTCACCTCAGAGAAGACCGCGCCACAGATGTCCTCTATGATGGTAAGGAATATAAAGAACTGCATGGCCATTGGGTGAAAACCAAAAATACCCATGGTACGGGCTGCACTTATTCTTCGGCTATTGCGGCGAATATTGCACTGGGCAAAACGTTCTTTGAAGCCGTATCACTTGCCAAGCAATATATTACCGGTGCCATAGAACATTCTCTATCTATTGGGCAGGGATATGGTCCCACCCATCATTTTTTTGATTTATATGCCAAAGCAGGAATGGGTTAGAGACGGAAAACAGCTTATGAAGCGAT
>JASFHC010000222.1:0-4440 GCA_050123435.1 Desulfobacterales bacterium | reverse complement strand
TGTTCGGTAAAAGGAATTTTTTCTTGTTCATCCATCACTTACTGGACTTTCTGCATCTTTATTTTCCAATTTGTTTTTCATTTTTTTCTTTATCAAAATCCTCAGAAACGTTTTGATCTCCGGTTCCGGTATCGGCGTTTGCAACCATAGCCTCCTTAACCTCTTTGCCCACATGATCAAAGGTCGATTTAACCTCCTTTAATTCATCATCGATTTCAAGAGTTTCTTTTAATTCGGACGTCGCTCGCCTAAATTCAGCAAAAGCCCGTCCCAGAGATCTCGCAAGATCCGGAAGCTTTTTGGGACCAATAACAATCAGTGCGATTGCCAAAATCAAAAGCATTTCCGGCATGCCGATGCCAAACATATTTAACTCCTAAATACTGATAAAAAGTTAATCAAAACTGATAAGGTATCAATAAATAATGGTTTTGTGAAAAAGAGTCAAGGGCAACTCACCCGGATTAAATCTCCCAAAATGGATTTGCCCAAAACTTCAGACGCAACGTCCTATCTTTGAAGCTAAACTTTATTGTCAAAACGGTGATAATAGAGATTAAGGAAGATCCGGTTTTAGGACAAGAAAATAGAGTGTGCCGTGATGCTGCATATGACCGGCCGCTATTTCCGCATAGGTTCCATCACCCCAGAACAGATCCGCCCGACCGGGGCCATTGATTGCCCCGCCGGTGTCCTGATTCAGTACAAATCGAGAAAACGCCGACCATTCGTAAATTTTCCCGCTACCATTTATCAAAGGCTTTTGGGTTTCGATAAAGGCCAGTCCGGCTCCAGGGAATAGACGTCGGTCCAGAGCGATGGATCGGCCCGGCGTTAATTTAACTTCCAGATAGCCGATGGGACCGTCTTCTTCGATTTTAAAAAATACATAACTTGGATTATAATTCAAAATGGTTTCAACCTCTTCAGGATGGTCGTATAAATAAGCACGAATCTTCTGCATGGACATCTCCTCGCGAGGAATTTTGCCGGAGTCGATAAGCAGCTTGCCGATGCTCCGATACGGCCGGCCGTTTGTGGTATGGTAATGGACGTGAAAGGTTTCGTCGTTATTAAGATTAATCTTCCCGGAACCCTGGATTTGCAAAAAGAAGAGGTCAATTCGGTCTTTAAGCCATGCAATCTCTCGGGTCTTACCCTCAAGCATCCCTTTATATTCTATGTCGTTTCGGTCATAATAGGGCACAACCGTTTGGTCGGTGTATCTGCCAATGATTTTTTTCCCCTTAAATTCCGGTCGAAATAAGGAAAGATTAATAGTAGTAAGGTCTTTAGGGCGGGCATAAATTGGGAACCGGTATTCATTGCTTTTTTCCAGGCTACCTTCTAAAGAAGGTTCGTAATATCCCGTAAAAAAAACCTGTCCCGGGTTGCCGTCGCCCACAGACCGGTAAACCAGGTAGTTTGACCGAACAAATTTTTTCAGATCCTCTATTGACGGTTTGGTTTGAATAAAATTCAGAAAGTGTTCCATAGATCTTATCATGTGGATGGCATCAAAGACGTCTTCGCCGAACCTGAACCTTCTATCAGTCGAAATTCTATTGAGATACGAGATACTTTGCAGAATGCCATGCGCCAAACCATCATACTCCATATCATCAAAAAATTCAGGATAGTCTGACAAATCGATTCTTACTAGCCCGCTTTTCCTGACCTTTGGCACCTCTTTTTTAAAGAGGGCGCATCCTGCGAACAGAAAAGAAAAAAACACCACTAAGAAAATAATTGAATTGTATTTTGTATTAACCCAAGGGTTCATTTATAATCTATTTGTAACCATGTGTATTAAAAAAAATAAGATGCCGATACAAAATAATAAGATAAATAACGGCATGTTAACAAGATAACCCACTAAATTTTGAATGCCGGCCCATGAAATGCTATCGATCCAGTTAAAATATCCCTGACCGAAAACACTGACAAGGGTCAAGCTTTTGAAAACCATTTTTTCTTCCATGCCCATTAATGAGGAAATGGCTTGAAAAAGGAGTATCAATCCACTAAAGAGCCATGAAACCAGACCGGCCATGGTATATTTTGACATAACTCACCTTTCTGATTATTGTAATCGATAAACCTTAACCCTCATTCCTGACAAATAACCCGCTTTTTCCCCCTGATTTTTCAAGAAGACATATATCAGAAATGGTCATGGTACGATCATAAGACTTGCACATATCATAGAGGGTCAGTCCGGCTACAGAAACTGCTGTTAAAGCTTCCATTTCAACACCGGTCTGATCCATAGCGCGGGCAGCGGCTTGGATTCTGATGGAATTTTTCTCTTTATCTGGGAAAAAATCCACGGCAATATGGGTTATATTTAACGGGTGACACATGGGAATAAGATCCCAAGTCTTTTTTGCGGCCATGATACCGGCGATTCTTGCCGTCTCAAGAACATTCCCTTTTTTTACCCTCTGATTGAGTACTTTTTCAAGCGTTTCCCGATTCATGGAAACAACCCCCTGGGCCATGGCGACACGCAGCGTGGGTTTCTTACCCGATACATCCACCATCCGAACACGTCCCTCTTTATCGAGGTGGGTGAATTCTTCCATAACTCACTCCATTTCCAATAGATCCAATAAGAATTATTTTACATAATATACATTGTATCTATCCTATTCCGGCGTTTTAGAAATTCGATTTGTTCATCGATTGTCGAAAACCCGGAAAGATCCAATTCTTCAAACTCATCGGGACCGGTATTTGTCTTCATCATAACATTTTGTACAATTTCTTCCAATTGTTCTCTTGAAATCTTGGGAACTTTGGTAATCGAGCTTTTTTGTGGTACACCTTTTTCGATTTTGAAATTATAGCTGACCATTTTCAACATGCCATTGGGTTTTTCCTTAGTCAAAATTCGATACTCAAAATGATAAGGACGCCCGGCCACGGGACGAAAATAAAAGAATTTATACAGTCGTTCCCCCTTTTTTATGCAGATTAAATAGGGATCATTTTTAGAATGTGACTTTTTCGGCCTTGTGTTTTTACGCAGCTTCTTTATGTTCATAAGCATATTGGTGTAATTTTCATTTCCCAAGAGTAGGTCAAGTATCCAAATTCATTTTAAAAATCCGAAAGTTTTCAATAGATTCGAATCCGTTACAACGGCTTTTACTTCCCGGCGGAATGCACTGAACCTGTTATATTTTTCATTATAGTATTTATGCAGTATTTTGACAGCCTTGTTTTTTTGACCCATGGCCGTATAAGCCTCGGCAAGAGAGCCAAGCACCTGCGCAGCCCTTCCGTAGGCGCGCCGGTGCTTGTTGCTAACAATGTGTTCAATCCGGCTTTTTCCGATTTTTTCAGCCCATCTAAGATATTCAGTTTTATTGGCTTCTGTAATTTTTTTTTGGTTTAAGCCGCTGATGATCTCTTCGTAAAAAGAGGCGCCTTTTTCGTCAACGACTGAAAGTCTTTCGGAACAGACACATCTTTGGTTTGCATATCCTTTTAAAAGGGTTTTGATGGTATCCGCTTTTTGGGAGTAACCGGAAAGAACCGATAAAACAGACCCGAAAACAACCCCGGCATTGCTATGGTATGACCAGCCCACGCTTTTTTCTTTTTTGGCCATGCTAAATGCATCGTGCAGTTGGCCTGCCATCAAAAGAACCTTAACATATAGGGTTTTTTGATCGTCAGCCATTGTTTCTCGGGATTTGAAATGGTTTATCACCCCATCGATTTCTTTGTCCCTTGCATCCTGTTTTATGGCTTCCTTCACAAGATCGAGCAAGTTTTGATCATTCACTCTTGAAAAGAATCTTTCCCGCGTTCCCATCAATAACATCTTAGTATCATTTAGTTTGCCGGCCGCATCGATAATAAATTCCGCAACACGTTCCCTGAACCTGCCTTGTTTTAATGCTTTCAGGCCTTCTGTGCCGACTTTAATGATACCTTCCTGATCATTTTTCTCTTTTAGGGTGTTAAGCCAGAATAAGTAGCCTTGGGGTTGCTTGTTTTTCCATTTTTTCGCCAGCCTTGACACCCCGTTAATCCCCTTAAGCCGATAAACCGTCTCCAAAAGCAAAACCGCCGCTCGCCCTTTTGTTTCTTTTGTTGCTAAAACGTTTTTCCAGGCGGGCAAAAATGATTCCATACCGGCCATTGCATCCGGCCTTGCATCAATAACATCCTGAAGCAGTGGGTAGTTTTCATCATATTCACTCTCATCATAAGGAACAGATACGTCGATTTCCATAGCTGAAGCAAATGCATCCAGCCTCTTACCCATATTAGAAGTTTCATAGACGCAACGGCAGTATCTCGCCCTAGCTTCCCTGATATCGATTTCATGCCCGAGTGAAAAATAAATATTTTCTTTGACGTAACTGATCAACGTGAACAAGGCGTTATACACTCTCCGTGCATCTTCAAGTCTGTCATCCATAAACA
>JASFHC010000221.1:0-4448 GCA_050123435.1 Desulfobacterales bacterium | reverse complement strand
TCATTCATAACTATTTTATCATCTTTATTACCATGAAACCTCGATTTGTCCGCCAGATAAACATACGGACAGGTTCATCTTTTTTGATTTCGCTGATAACTTTGTTAAGATCGCTAACCGTTTGAATGATTTTATGATTAACCTCTTTGATAATATCAAGCCTTCTAAGTCCCGCTTCGTCAGCCTTACTGTCCGGCTCCACAGCGCTTACAATAACCCCTTTGGCTTCTTTAAGATTAAATCGACGCGCAATCTCAGGGGTAACATTTTCAACGCTAATCCCAAGCTCTGTCTGCTTTTCTTTATGGGTACTTCTGGCAGAAATCCTGGTCTCCTCTCTTTTTGCAATTTTGACTTTAAAGGTCCTGGTCTTTCCGTTTCGTAATACTTTGATCTTCACGGTTTCGCCAACACCGAACCCTGCTATCATGCTGGTAATTTCCCTGGAAGTCCCAACATCTTTCCCATTAATGGACAAAATGATATCCTGGGGCTCTATTCCGGCTTTATCCGCAGGGTCGTCCGGAAAAACTTCCGTAACCAGAACGCCTTTTTTTGATTTTATTCCGTAATACTCTGCGACTTGCTTGCTGATGTCCTGAATACCCACTCCAAGCCAACCCCGGATAACCTCTCCACTGCTTTTGAGCTGGTTGACAATGTTTTTGGCAAGATTTATGGGAATGGCAAATCCGATGCCGCTTCCGCCGGCGATAATGGCAGTATTAATCCCAACAACCTTTCCTTGCATATCGATAAGTGGCCCTCCGCTATTGCCGGGATTAATTGATGCATCGGTTTGTATAAAGTCATCATAGGGCCCTGACCCGATAACACGCCCTTTGGCGCTTACAATTCCTGCAGTAACGGTGTGCTCAAGTCCAAAGGGATTTCCGATTGCCACCACCCACTGACCAACTTTAAGCGCATCCGAATCTCCGAACAACAATACGGGGAGATCACGATTCGGCTTGATTTTTATTAGAGCCAGATCCGTATTGGCATCCCGCCCGATAATTTCGGCGTCGAACTCTTTTTCATCTTTAAGTATGACCTCAATCTTGTCGGCGTTTTCGACCACATGGTTATTGGTTACAATATAACCGTCTTTATTAATTATGAACCCTGATCCAAGGCTTCGCTGTTTAAAATCATGGGGTCGCTCATCACCGAAAAACCGGTCAAAAAAATCATGAAAAGGATCGTCTTCACCAAAAGGACCTTTTTTGAAATGACGGAATACTCGACCGCCTCCTTTGATTGTTTTTATTGTCCTGATGTTAACTACCGCCGGACTGGAATTTTCAGCCAGCTGGTTGAAACTTTCCGGGTATGAGAGAATAGTTTGGTCTTCTTTTTCAACTCCTGAAGCCGGGTTAAAACTTGAAAGCGCAAGGATTCCAACTGCCAGTAGTACAATCAAGACAAAAGATTTGGTTCTCGGAACATGTTTTTTGTTTGTAAAAAATCTCATGGACACACTCCTTTATGTTTGTTCAAGATGTTTAACTATGGATTCTGGAAAAAGCAATATTTATGCCATAACTGATAAATTCGTAAAAAGTGAAACGTGAAATGTAAAACGACTACATTTTGGTACATTAAGAGCCGATATTACACAACATATAAACTTTACACATTTAACTTTTTACTTTTCACAAAACTATCATGTTTGCATCGGCCAAAGCAATATTGGATATAAAATATCCGGTTTAAGTTGGGGTGGGTATAAAGTATCCATTAGAGAGACCTTTGAGAAACGCTCCCTTTTGCCCAATCCCAGCGTCAGGCTCAAATTTTAATCCTCGAAATACTCTGTGTATTCCTGTGGTTAAAATTTTCGCCTTTCTTGGCCTTGAACAAAAATGAACATTTCTCAAAGGTCTCTCATAAGAGATTGTCAGAACGACCTACTTACGAAGCCGTCAACCTTACCTTAACTGCATTCGCATGTGCATCCAAACCTTCGATTTCTGCCAGGCGAATAATGTCTCCGGCTTCACGCTCAAAAGCTGCCTTGGAATAACGGATCAGACTGGTCTTTTTAACAAAGTTGTCCACCGAAAGCGCTGACGAGAATTTTGCCGTACCTGCAGTTGGAAGTACGTGATTGGGTCCGGCAATGTAGTCGCCCACCGGCTCGGGAGTATAATCCCCTAAAAATACAGCTCCGGCATTATGTATTTGACCAATCATCGAAAATGAATCTTTGATATGAAGTTCCAGGTGCTCGGGAGCAATTCTGTTTGACAGCTCAACCGCAGCATCAATATCAGGTACCACTATGATTGCTCCGAACCTGGCAATCGATTTTTCGGCAATCTCTTTGCGCTTAAGAACTTTAAGCTGCTCATCCACGGCAAGAGCAACCGCTTTAGCCATGTCTTTGGAATTTGTGACCAGAATTGCTGATGACAGTATATCATGTTCCGCCTGCGACAGGAGATCGGCTGCAATAAATGCAGGCTTTGCGGTGCTGTCTGCAATCACCAGAATTTCACTCGGCCCTGCGATCATATCTATGCCTACGGTTCCTGACACGATTTTTTTGGCAATTGTAACATAAATATTGCCGGGTCCGACGATAACATCTACTTTTGGAATTGTCTCAGTACCGTAAGCAAGAGCTGCAATTGCCCAAGCGCTTCCGACCTTGTAAACCGCATCAACCCCTACCTTTTTTGCGGCAGTCAGAAGATGGGGGTCTATTTTTCCGTTCCTGTTCGGGGGAGTTGCCATGGCGATATGCTTTACCCCTGCGACTTTGGCCGGAATAACTCCCATCAAGACAGAAGACACAAGGGGCGTCTTTCCCCCCAATCCTCCCGGCACATAAACCCCCGCAGCATCCACGGGGTTTACCATCTGCCCCAGAAGAGTGCCAGGCCTTTCTGTATTAATCCATGAGTTAATGAACTGCTGTTTATGGAAAGATTGGATTTGCTTGACCGCTCTGTTTAAAGCACGCATAAAAGACCGGTCTACTGTTTTTGTCGCAGTATCAATCTCCTGGCGTGTCGCCTTGATCGACGCTATGGTCAATCCCGGAGAGTCAAATCGGTTTGTATATTTAATGAGCGCGTTATCCCGATTTTTCCTGACATCTTCAAGGATTCGCGTGACCGAAAGAATGTCTTTCTTCTTAAAGCCAAGACCTCTGTTTACAATTGACGCAATCCTTTTTTCAGCCGATTTTGATGGGTACTTATAAATTTTCATAAAAATTGCCTTGCATTTTAAAGATTCAGATATCTTATATCATACTTCATTATGTTAGATCTATTTTCTACGTTAAAACAGGGTTCTTTGTCAATACCGGCAAGCGGTCCAGATCATCACTTGATTGCAAGCGATTTTTTTTGATAAATAGGCAGGCCGGAGATTGTTCGTTAAGTGGATTTTACAACAAGATCCATGCTCGATTGGACAATTTCTAGAATCTGTTCTTTGGAATATAGGGAACCGCAACCAATACCCGGACATTCCTTGGATATGCGGTTCCATTTTTTAATAGAACGTAAATTCTCAAACCAAAAAGGAAAGGTTTTGCACTGATGGGGACGAACCGGATAGATTGTGCACTCATTTTCATAAAAAAAACACCGCCCATCCGCATGTTCTCTAATACTGTATCCTACCTTTATCGGATAGAGATATTTTTCAATGAAAAAGGGAAGTGGAAGAGAAAGATATTCGGCCATGCGCGTGACTTCCTGTTTTCCAACATATATGATTCCCGGATCTCCGGTACAGCATGCCCCGCACCGCCGGCATTCAAAATGAATCCCCTGATCAAAAAAATAAGATCGATTGTATAATCTTTTCATTGGGTTTTCAAAAGTTAGTTTCTTTTGGCCGCCAAGGCGCCAAGAAGAAGAACATTTGCCCAAAAAGGACAAAATTTACAACTATGTGCCTAAAGTACGGTTTCAATTTCTTCAGCAATGCGGGCAGCAGCCTCTTTCGGATCCTTTGCATCCCTGATGGGCCGGCCAATTACCAGATAATCGGATCCGTCATCGACTGCCCGGGACGGTGTGGTTACCCGCCGCTGATCATTTTCCCCGCCCGTATCCCAATCAGGACGTATCCCTGGTGTCACTGCAATAAAGTCTTGACCGAATGTTTCCTTTATCATTTTTACTTCAAGTGCAGAGCAGACGATACCCTTACAGCCCGCCTGTTTTGCCATGGCCGCCCGTTTGACTACAAGCCTTGTCAGGTCGTCATAAAATATTTTTCTGAATCCTGCAGATTCCAGGTCTTTATTCAAGATGCTGGTTAAAACCGTAACTCCTAAAACGCCAACCTCGTCCTTACCGCCTTTAACCGCGGCTTCGAGCATTCTGGAAGTCTCTCCGCAGTGAACCGTTGCAAATGCAACCCCTAAATCTGCAATATTCTGCATGGCACGTGACACGGTCGCCGGAATATCATGTAATTTCAAA
>JASFHC010000220.1:0-4453 GCA_050123435.1 Desulfobacterales bacterium | reverse complement strand
TATTGGTTAATACGTTTCTCTTTGGACTTCCCGGCGGTCCACCATATAAAGGAGAGATGCTTTTTCTCTAAGCGATTCCTTGAGCTTATTGAGCCTGAAGCGATCAATTCCGTACATTCGAATATACAACCGGCGAAATCCCTCGGGGGCCAAATCGTAAGAAGTCAGGATACTCGCCATACGGCCGCCGTATTGTCGAATGATGTCCGATACCTCTTTGATGGAACCCGGTCGATCTTCTACCTCCAGGCCAAATTGGATGCCTTTTCTTTCAACACCGGTCAGTGAGATTATGGTTCTAAAAATGTCATTTTGAGTGATCGTGCCGACAATGTTACCATAACGGTCGATCACTGGGACCCCGGATATTTTATGTTTTAAAAGGACCTCCGCAGTTTCTTCTATGGTATAGTCTAAAGGAACAGTGATGGGGTTTTTCGTCATAATATCTTCTACTTTAATTTTAGAAATCAAATATAAAAGCTCATGAATTTCCAAGCTGGTTGCGTCAGAAGCAGACGATCTTTTTAGATCCCGATCCGTGACAATTCCAACGAGCTTTCCCTTTTTCATAACCGGCAGCATCCTGATATTATGTTTTTTTAACAAGTGTATTGCATTATTCATGGAATCGTTTGCATCGATTGTGACAACCTGTTTGCTCATCCAGTAATTGACTAACATGGTATTTCTCCTTTCAGACCGCTATACTCTTGGCCAACAAAATGGTTTATCCCGGCAGAGCGGTTATAATGTATTGATTTTCTTAAATCGTTAATTTCTGCCATGGTTAAACGTCCTTCTTTAAAAAAGTTATTGAGAATCATTTCAATTTAGATTCCGGAGGAAACCCTCCTGCTTTTTTTAAAAGCAACAACCATACCAAAACGAAATCTCCTTGAGATATATGTTTAACCTCTCGATATAATTTAGATTTAGCGTTTTTAGGAAATATGGCGATTACAATTTGGAAGGAATGAGTGTCAGTCTTTTTTACATGTTGTAAAATAAAGGCAGGGGAGAGCTTGTTTTTACAATTTGTAAAAAAAGCAGACAGGTATTTTTTCCATCTACGATGTCCTTTTTTATTCTGACAGAAAAAATATTAAATAATTTCAATTGGATAATGTTCATATTTTTTTTGTTATCCTATGGCACAATAGTTGCAAAATGACAGTTATAAAAAATATGTATTATTCTTCAACACTCGGAAATTGGGTAGATCATTTATGCTGAAGAATATAGGAAGAATATGAAAAAACAAATTTTTAAAAACACATCTTAAGTCTAAAAAAGGAGGCTCATTATGTTACAAATCGGAGGTATAAAATATACACCGGGAATGTACACGCACAAAAGACCGACCGGCGCTCAATTGGCGGACAAACATTTTCGCGAGATGGAGAAAAAATACATTGAAAGAAAAAGAGGAGAAAAAAGGCCGGAGATTTTTCCTACGATTTGTTGTTCTCGAAAAATTGGAGTTGGAGCCCTGGAGGTTGCTGATATTATAGCTAAGAATATCAATTATAAAGTGGTTGACAGGGAACTTCTGGAACACATCGCTCAAGAGGCAAAATTGAGCAAAAAAACAGTCGCCTATTTTGACGAACGTTATCCAGGGTATTTAAAGGAATTCGCAGCCTTTCTTTTTGCAGAGAAATCTTTTATTAAAAGTGATTACAATCGGCACTTGTTTAATACAGTGATTTCTCTTGCCGGTTTGGAGCCTACTATTTTTGTGGGCAGGGGCACACATTTAATAATTCCTCGAGACCGGGTCCTGGCGGTTCGATTTATCTGTTCGGACGACCATCGGATTAAGCGATTGTCCGGAATTTTAAAAATAAAAGAAAAAGAAGCTGCCGACAAATTGCCTCAAATCGATAAGGAGCAACGTAGCTTTTTTAAAAAGGTTTTTGGCAAAAAAGATGCCTTGCCGTATGAGTTTGATATAGTTATCAATTGTGATTATATCAAAGATACGCAAGTTGCCGCAAAGATTGTTGAAGAGGCCTTTAAAAGTAAGTTCGCTCAAGAACTTTCCTAGTCTGGGCTAGTCGGCTGCCGGCCCCGAGAGAAAAGAGAAAGATTTCTTATCGCCAAAATACGAAAACAATATAACGCTCCGGGTCCAATGGGCCCGAAGCGTTATTTAAAAACGAATATTTTTCTCCTTCACGTTTCTGAACAACTACTGTAATGCTGTATGAAATATCTCATCTTCTTAATTTGGGGAGGCGTCTGCCTTTCAAATCGTACGTGGTGTCTTCTCATTTTTATAGGATCCATAGAAGAATCGGCGTCAATTTGAGCATCGCAAATAGTTGTAAACGTCAAATTCGCAAGGTAAAAACCGCAATCAGCCAATAAAATATCCAGCACAAGTGACTGGCTTGATCCCTCCTCGCCGGTAATATAATCAAATGAAAGCCCGTCCATACTGATATTATTAATTCTGCCAAATTTGGTGGGTTTGGATCGATATACGGCACACGCAATCTCTGCCATGCTTCTATCCGCGACTGGTATTTGCTTGACGGAAACGGGTCTGATCAAAGCAAATGCATTTTTTTCAACCTGAAACCGCCGGTGTGACCTCCTATCTTCCTTTTTCACCGTATTTTTATTAATCAATGTAAGAAATGGTGGCCGGTTCCAAATCGGAACATTATAATCGGTTTTAAGTAATTCATTCTCAGAAACCATCCGGCCCGTCTGAATATCGTCAAAAAAATAATTTTTATCCATTTCACCTCCTATTTTTGTATTTCTTTCGTTAATAGGATAGGCATATTTTCTACGCATTATCTCTTTGATGAGAAAGGTTTATTCGAACCTTCATTAACGAAAGAGCAAGAGACATGCCAAGATTGACTTTTGGAGGTATGCTGAAATAACCCCTTGATAAGTCAGAA
Organism: Desulfobacterales bacterium; assembly: GCA_050123435.1. Taxonomy (GTDB): domain Bacteria; phylum Desulfobacterota; class Desulfobacteria; order Desulfobacterales; family UBA11574; genus S5133MH16. The sequence continues at coordinate 1,535 of JASFHC010000220.1, read as the reverse complement.
TATTCTCTAAGACTGGATGGGATTCTTAATATAGATTGAAAAGAAAAAGATGTCAGAATTTTTTACACAATGTAAACCACAAATCATTTCTGACCTTCTGTAACGGAAGTCTCGAATTTAATGCCATATTTCTCGATTCTGGAATGAAGAGTGGGTCTGGAAAGTCCAAGGAGTTTCGCCGCCTTTGAGCGGTTTCCACCGGTGAGTTTTAATGTTTCGCTAATAAGGATACCGGTAAAGTGGCTCATGCAGGCATCAAAGATGTTTTCATCTGATTGAGAGGTAAGCATCTGATGTACCCATTGCCGAATGGCTTGATCACCATTTGCTATGTCTTTGGCTTTGCCTGCATTTTCGCCACTGATGGCCTGCGAGATGTCTGTCTGAGAAATGGGAGCCCCGCGGTTAAAAATCAATGCTTTTTGAAGTGTATTGCTCAACTCCCGCACATTCCCCTGCCAGGGGGAGGCGGAAAGTATGGCCTTTGCCTCTTCAGTGATTCCCGGATTTTCAATCCTCGCTTCACGAGAAAATCGCGCCAGAAAATAATCGGTCAGTAACGGAATATCCTTGGCCCGTTCCCTAAGGGAAGGTAAAAAGATCGTAACAACCTTGAGACGGTAGTAGAGGTCTTCCCGAAAACGGCCCTGTTCCAGGGCGGATTCAAGGTCACGATTGGTGGCGGCCACAATTCTTACATCCACGGGAATGGTTGTCCGGCCGCCAAGTCGCTCAATGCTTTTTTCCTGGAGCAAACGCAGGATTTTAGCCTGGATGCTTAACGGCATATCACCTATTTCATCCAAAAATATGGTTCCGCTGTGGGCCTGTTCGATTTTTCCCACCCGACGATGAGCAGCTCCGGTAAATGCCCCTTTTTCATAACCGAACAGTTCGCTCTCTAAAAGGGTTTCGGGAATCGCAACACAGTTAATTACCAAAAAGGGTTTGTTTGCCCTCTGGCTGTGCTGGTAAACGGCTCGGGCGACCAGTTCTTTACCCGTTCCAGATTCGCCTCTGATGAGGACCGTGGCATCTGTCGAAGCAACCCTGCCGATGGCCTTGTAAATCTCCTGCATAGACTTGCTCCGTCCAATAATAGCATCCCGGAAACTTTCATCAGTTATGGGATCCATATCCACCGGCGAACGCATGAAACGGCCGGCTTCCAAGGCCTGCTTGATAACGGTTAACATGTCAGGAATATCAAAGGGCTTGAGAATATAATCGAATGCTCCCATCTTTGTAGCTTTGATGGCGGTTTCAGTGGTGCTGTAGGCGGTCATAATAATCACGGGAAGCTTGGGTTCTATTTCGTGAATGACCTGAAACGTTTCAAAGCCATTCATTCCCGGCAAACGCATGTCCAAGATGACAAGGTCCGGAATCTCCTTTTCTATTATTTTAATACCTGCTTCCCCGGACGCAGCGGATTTAGAGAAATAGCCCTCTTCCTTCAAAAGCTTGTCGAAACTTTTGCGCAATTGGTCATCGTCGTCAATGATCAGAATGGTACTCACGATTTCATTCCTTTA
>JASFHC010000219.1:0-4456 GCA_050123435.1 Desulfobacterales bacterium | reverse complement strand
TCGAAATTGACGAAATTGGCATTACAAAGTGCTATGAGCATTGAAATAGCTCGTAATGTCTGTGCATTTCGGGCATTTCGCACACAGTTGCGAGATGCCTTCTCTGCTTATAAAAGCCCGTTTGTGTCTATTGATGTGCTGTTAACATGGGGAACAACGCGTTTTGGGATGGTGTCTGTGCGCCATGAATCACGTCCAATTGGGAAATCGAATTACACTTCTCGCAAGTTGCTGATTCATGCGATGAATATGATAACAGGTTTCAGCGTCCTTCCTTTACAGGTTGCCAGTATTATGGGGCTTGTATTTACTATATTTGGTATGGGAGTTTTGATTTTTGTTGTTGGATGCTATTTGCTTTTTGGCAAAAGTGTGCCGGGCTTTGCTTTTTTGGCCTCTGTGATTGCTATATTTTCTGGCGGCCAGTTGTTCTCTCTGGGAATAATTGGAGAATATCTCGCCCGTATTCATTTGCGAACCATGCAAAAACCCCAATATGTAACAAGTGTCTTTTCAGAAGTTGAAAAAGGCGACAAAAAATAGCAAAGAATTATTCTCATATATGACAAAAAAAAACACAAATGAGGAAAGACGAAAATTTTGGAAACAACAAGCTCTGATTCATGGTGAATCACCTGCAGCATCTTGGTCTGATAGCATGGCCATTGAAATAGAGATAAAGGAAATTCTTAAAAATTTGACGGACGGTGATAAGGTATTAGATGTCGGATGTGCTAACGGCTATTCAACGGTTAGATTCGCCTCTCAAAAAAAAATTAACATTCGTGGAATTGATTTTATCCCCGAAATGATAGAACAGGCTCGTTTGAGAAGCAGCAAATTAGATAAAGTTTTAATAAGCAGGATAGCATTTGAGGTGGGTGATATTACAGGCATAGAAGAAGCAACTGAAAAATATGATAAAGTAATTGCAATACAGGTATTAATACACTAATTTTGCATGTAACGGATTTAATAACTATAAAAACCATCTGGGAATCCTTTTATAATGGGGTTTGGACAAAAACGAAGCCATTAAATAGAAGGTGCCCAGATGATAAAACAACACAAAAAGTATAGAAAGAAAAAGCCTTCAGGTATAAGGAGTTTAAGAAAAACACCAACAAGACCAGAAAAATCAATATTTCAACGGAAGCAGAGATTGGCGCAATGTTGACAACTTAGGGATAAATCAAGCAAGGTCATTGCTTAATCTGATGAGCAAGTTGCGAGAACGTGTATGGCACCAGTACGGGTTTTGTTATTTTAAATTTTGTGTCGATGTAGGCAGAACGGTTGAAACCCTTTATGAAAACCAGCAAGGGTTATAAAACAAATAACAGAGGGGAAAAGGGCTTATATCTCATTTAGTGTTTCATAAATGAAACATGAGAATATCTTGTAGACAAACTGCGCAAGGGAGAGACGGTTAGTGGCAGAGAGGAAGCTGCTTTTATCGCCAAGAAGAGGAGAGCTTGAATGCCAATAAATGCTTCAGTATTTCACAAATCAATGAAACTGGACGAAGGCAGGCTGGAACAATCCGATTCAGAATGCCCATTCTGTCGTAGCAAAAACCGGCAGAAGGTATACACATTACAGGAGAATCCAGAGGTTTTTTTACTGCTTTGTAATGAATGCTATGCGGTTAGTGCTTCCCGGATGCCTACTGATGAAGCTTTAGCGGAGTACTACAGTAAATACTATGATTCCACAACGGCAAAAACCTATGATAGCCAAATAACACTTGACAAACCGGAACGTTTAGCCAGGAATCTGGTCCATTTGTATAACAGCTATATACCCGATAAAGTAGTCTCGATTCTGGATTTCGGTGGGGGTGACGGAACTATTTCACATTTGGCAGGCAAGCAGATAATTAAAAAAGGCGCTGCACAGGTTAAAATAACTGTCGTTGAGTATGGCACAAAAATAGTAAATCCACAGGACCACCGTATTGTGATCGAAAGGGTAAACTCTCTTGACGACATTGTTGCTGAGTACGGACTCGTGATAGCAAGCGCAGTGATAGAGCATTATCCACATCCAAGGGCTCTGCTTCGAAATCTCCTACAATGTATGGAAGTGGGAGGAATAATTTACGCCCGAACGCCCTATATTTATCCCATAATGAAACTGCTCCAGCCCATTGGTGTAAGAGTGGATTTTACTTTTCCTGGACATCTTCATGATCTCGGCCAATCATTTTGGGAGGGCTACTTCATGCGGGAACAATCTGGTGGCTTTCAGATACTCCAAAGCAGGCCGTCGATCGTGGAAACAACCTTTCGCAAGCATTTTCTGAGAACTGTGGCAGCGCACCTTCTCAAGGCGCCCTGGTACTTGCTGGGCAAGTCTTATAAATTCGTTGGTGGATGGGAGATATTTGTTCAAAAGAATTAAAGCAAGCACGTGAAGAGCAACTTTCATTAATTTGTTTCATATTAATTTTCAGAAAGGAGCATTCTTTGGCATTTCTTAATGAAAAACAACTACATGCAATGGGCTTTAAATCGATGGGAAGTAATGTTCTCATTAGCGATAAGACTTCCATATACAACCAAGATCAAATTGAGATTGGAGATAATTCTCGCATAGATGATTTTTGTGTCATATCTGGGAAAGTGTCTATAGGACGTAATGTCCACATTGCTGTTTTTTGCAATGTAGCGGGAGGTGAAAAAGGCATAACCTTCGAAGACTTCTCAGGTCTTGCATATGGATGCCATATTTTCACACAAAGTGACGACTACAGTGGGCGGTCACTAACAAATCCAACAGTGCCGGACATTTATAAAGAGGAAGTAAAAAAGGCTATTGTCATCGGAAGGCATTCGATAGTAGGGACGAACTCCATCATATTTCCAGGTGTCGTGTTAGCGGAAGGCACTTCGGTTGCAGCACTGTCAGTAGTAACGAAGTCAACTAAAGAATGGTCTGTATATTCCGGAATACCTGCTAGACGTATCAAAACTCGCAAGAAAGACCTATTGAGATTTGAGGAGAAGTATTTAGCGATTGAAACAAATAAATCTAATTGATTTGGATCGTCAGATAAAAGCAAAAAGATGTTGCGGATCCCGATATGGAATGGAATCGATGGGCCGCACAACTGCCCTCATGGGGAGACTACGGTGCTCAGAAATTATTTATTTTCAAAAAATTATAATATGAATTCGGTAGTAATTTTATTTAGATCGGAATTGTCATTGGGGGAAGGGGATGAAGATATGTCCAGCCTGTGGATTACGATTTGAGGCGAATGATTTCCGCTGTCCCGAGTGTCGACATTTCCCTGTGGTGCGTGATGGTTATCCCGCTTTTGCTCCGGAAATTCCGGTTGGCTACAACGGTTTTAATGCCGGTCTTTTTGACTCGCTTGCCAAGCTTGAAGAGGGGAATTTCTGGTTTGAGTCGAGGAATCGACTCCTGACTTGGGCTCTGGGCCAATATTTCCCCACAGCCGAGATATTCCTTGAAATCGGTTGCGGAACGGGTTTTGTTCTTTCAAACATTCAAAGAGAATTTCAACACCTAAGCCTGTTCGGAAGCGATATATTCAGCGAAGGATTTACGTATGCAAAAAATCGTGTGCCCCAAGCAACCTTTTTCCAAATGGATGCCAGCCAGATTCCATTTGAAGATGAATTTGATGTCATTGGCGCTTTCGATGTGCTTGAACATATCGAAGATGATCAAGCGGTATTAAACCAGATGTATCGAGCATGTAAACATACGGGGGGAATTATTCTAACGGTTCCGCAGCATGACTTTTTATGGAGCTATATGGATGAGTACGCCTGCCACGTGCGCAGATATCATGCACGCAGATTAAAAACAAGAGTTCAGCGAGCGGGTTTTAAGATATTGAGGATAACCTCCTTTATATCATTATTACTACCATTGATGATAATATCCCGTTTAAAGAAACGAGATCTTAACTCGGAATTTGATCCGACATCAGAGTTGAAAATAAACGGCTCAATTAATACTGTATTGGAAAAGATCCTTGATTTAGAGAGATCTTTGATTCGTAAAGGCATTTCATTTCCTGCCGGTGGTTCTTTACTTTTAATTGCACGCAAACTATCTGGATTTGTTTCATGAAAATTTCGGCACCGGATATTCGATCTCTTTTAGCATTCCCTGTCACCTATAGATTGTTTTCCAGAATAGTTGGTGGGTTCGCTCGTCAAGTCTATGTTAAAAAATATATTCGACCCATTCATGGTGATAAAATATTAGACATCGGCTGCGGTCCTGGCGATATTCTTGAATTGTTGCCACAGGTTGAGTACTTGGGTATTGACATGAATCGGAGATATATTAAAAGTGCCATAAAGCGGTTCGGCAATAGGGGTACATTCATATGTAAAAAATTGAGCGGAAAACTGAGCAACGAGCTTTCAAGTTTTGATCTCATTTTGGCAACAGGTATACTCCATCACCTCAATGA
>JASFHC010000218.1:0-4465 GCA_050123435.1 Desulfobacterales bacterium | reverse complement strand
TTTTTTAGGTCATAATTATATTCGGCTCAGGCTAACGCTCACTAAAACCCTTCAAACAGTCATTCGGTTTCCAAGAGAAACACGCCGTCGCTCCACTGCACTGAAATCAAATGCGTTTATCCTGAATTTAGGGGCATTTTGCAAAGGTCTCACGGAATGTTTTTGTTTTAGACCCTTTATCAAGACAAATTTTATGATACCCTAATTTTAAATTTCCATTTTCCCGTGACCTGGAATTCCAACATTAAAATTTTAACGGATATTAAAGAAAGTTTTGATTACTTAGGTTATCGCGTTCCGGAATCTTCAGGTTGGAAATGGAGCTTTGGCTTATAAAAAATGGATATTGCTACTATTGCTGCTATATCGACACCGACCGGTAGAGGCGGAATCGGGATTATTAAAATTTCAGGTAAAGATGCTTTGTCTATTGCTGCATCTGTTTTTCAAAAATCCACGCCGTTAACCGATGATTCCAAGAAAAATGGCAGTTTTCTTTTTTCTTCTTTAAAGTCCCACCACCTTTATCATGGTCATATAGTGGATAAAGAAAAAGGAAGGGTTCTCGACGAGGTTCTTTTGTCGGTGATGCTGGCCCCTCATACCTACACTAAAGAAGATGTTGTTGAAATAAACACGCATTCAGGGCCTGTTGTACTGTCGTCGATTCTTGAATTGGTTTTAAAAAATGGTGCAAAACTGGCCGAGCCGGGGGAGTTTACAAAAAGAGCTTATCTAAACGGAAGAATTGATCTGACACAGGCAGAGGCGGTTATAGATATTATCAATTCAAAAACAGATAAAGCATTGGAAATAGCAACTTCCCATATAAAAGGCGGTTTAAAGACAAAGATTGAATCCATAAGGAGCGCCTTGCTCGATATTTTGGTGGAGACGGAGGCTGCCATAGATTTCTTGGATGATGACGGAGAAAGCCTTAATTCGGACAGGATAATTAAGATATTGGAGCGGCAGGTTGTTGATGATTTAAGAGAGCTTATTGAGAAATATGAAAATGCACATGTTTTAAGAGACGGCCTTAAAATGGTTGTTATCGGAAGGCCCAACGTTGGCAAATCCAGCCTCATGAACCGACTGATTCAGGAAGATCGGGCAATTGTCACTCCTATTCCCGGCACCACCAGAGACCTGATCGAAGAAACGTTGAATATCCACGGGATTCCTGTAATAATAGCAGATACCGCAGGTCTTCATGAAACCGAGGATCCCGTCGAAGTCATCGGCATTGAAAAGGCGCAGAAATATATCAGGGATTCCGATCTGATTCTTTTCATGGTAGACGCAAGTGATCCGCTAACCGATGAAGATTATAACATATATAAAACCATAAGAAACAAACGGCTGATATTTGTGATTAACAAGTCGGATCTGGTGGAAGATGATTTTGAACCGGCGGTTCCCGATTCATGGCGTAATATGCCGGGGATTAAAATTTCAGCACTTTACGGGACAGGGCTGAACGAGCTAAAGGATTTGATCGCAAATCTGTCAATCGGGGAATATGGTCTCGAGGCTAAAAATACAATCATTCCCAACTTAAGGCATAAGATAACCCTTGAGCGAAGCTTGCGGCTCTGTGTTACTGCAATCGAAGAAATACGAAAAGGGACCTCTTTTGAATTTATCGCCATAGATATCCAGGAGGCCATAGAGAGTCTCGGGGAGATAATCGGTGATACCGCAAAGGAAGATGTCATCGATCAAATTTTTAGTCGGTTTTGTATCGGAAAATGATGTTTCACGTGAAACAAAATAGGAGTTAACGTATGAAAATAGATTTTATGCCGTATTTTGAAAAATACCAAAAAATTGTAAAGCAATCCGATGAACTGTTTGAAAGGTTACAACAAGAGCACCCAGAATGTGTAACATGTAAAATCAAATGTGCAGACTGCTGTCATGCCCTGTTTGATCTCGCGCTGATTGAAGCCATCTATATAAATTATCAGTTTAATAAACGTATCCAAGGCAAGGAAAAAAGCAGAATTGTCGAAAAGGCCAATCGAGCCGATCGAAAAACGCACATGATTAAAAGACAGGCATATAAAAGTCAAAAGGCCGGAAAGACCGAGACCGAGATACTCATGGATATTGCCGCCGAACGTGTCCGGTGCCCCCTTCTCAATGATGATGAAATGTGTGACCTTTATGAATATCGGCCGATAACGTGTCGGCTTTACGGTATACCAACATCTATCGGGGGTCGCAGTCACACCTGTGGGAAATCGGGGTTCGTCGAGGGCAAACCGTATCCGGCGGTTAATCTGGATGCGATTCAAAAAAAGCTTTATGAAATTTCAAATGAATTTGTCCGTGAAATAAAAACAAAGTACGTAAAAATGGCAGATATGCTTGTACCGTTATCCATGGCTATTCTAACTGTCTTTGATGAAGAGTATCTCGGTATCGCAAGCCCGAAAAACGCCGAAGAAAAACAAGGAAAGGACAATGAAAACAATTTCACCTGAAGAAGAAAAAAAAAGAAAGAAGGCGATTTTCGAAAGCATGTCACCGAGGCGCCAGAAACATATCCTTAAAAAGGGATATGAAAACTGGGACCCGTTTCAGGAACCGAAAGATCCTATAGATATAAGAAAAGACAAAACCAAACGAACAACCCAGTCTCTTGTTCGGGAGTTTTTACAGACAAAAAGCTTTGAAGAATACTCCAATGCATATGGAAGGGGCGTATTTGATATCTGTCTCGGTCTTATCAATAATGATGACAGGTACAAGGCGATGTACGAATTCTCAATATGGTACCAGAAATTATTAAAGCGTGAAGGACATGATTGACTCAAGTTATGAATCTTTCTTGGATACGTCTAAAGTCCAACCAAAAAGCTCCACAAAATACCGGCACAAATTGCGGAACCGATAACACCGGAAGAATTACAGGCCATGGCGTCCATAAGAAGATAATTTTCGGGGTCCTCGGTCTGACCAACCAGATGAACTTCTCGGGCCGAACCGGGAACAGCGGATACACCTGCAGCCCCCAAAAGAGGATTTATTTTATCCTTAAGGAAAAAATTCATAATTTTAGCGAAAATGACCCCCGAGGCGGTTGCAATGCTGAACGCCACGGCGCCAAGGAAGAAAATACCCACCGATTTTCCAGTTAAAAAAACATCACCTTGGGTGCTGGCGCCAACGGTTAATCCTAAAAATATTGTTGCGGTATCTATAATAGCCGTTCGGGCCGTCTGGGCCAGTCGATCGGTCACGCCGCATTCTTTCAGAAAATTCCCAAAAAAGAAAGTTCCCAGAAGCGGTATGGAGGCCGGTGCGAGAAAACAGCAAAGCAAAACCCCTACTGCAGGGAAAATAATGCGTTCTTTCTTGGACACCTGTCTAAGTTCCGGCATCCGGATCAACCGTTCCTTCCGGCTGGTTAAAAGCCGCATGATCGGTGGCTGGATTACAGGTATAAGCGCCATATAAGAATATGCGGCGATGGCTATCGGACCGATCAGATGAGGTGCAAGCTTGGCGGTTAAAAATATGGATGTGGGTCCGTCAGCGCCGCCGATGATGGCGATTGAACCGGCTTCCTTGGGCAAAAAGCCGAGCGCCAATGCACCCAAAAGCGTGAAAAATATGCCCATTTGAGCGGCGGCTCCCAAAAGCATGAGCACCGGCCGTGCAAGCAAGGAAGAAAAATCGGTCATTGCCCCGAGACCTAAAAAGACGATCGAAGGATAGAGGCCTGTAACAACACCGAAATACAGATAGTGTAACACACTGTTACTTTCATATATTCCAAGTCCAAACCCCTTAAAAAAAGGGACATTTCCCACTAAAATTCCAAACCCGATGGGAATAAGAAGGAGCGGCTCATAGTGTTTTGCAGAGCCTAGATATAAAAAAACAGAACCGATCACGATCATTATGACGTTTCGATAGTCAGCCAGATAATACCCGGTGTTTGATAAAAATTGAAACAATAGTTCCATTAATTAACCTTCATTTTTTTCATTATCATCATGTTCTTTAGGAGGACTCCAGGTAAAAACACCATCGCCGTCAGGAATTAATATTTTATATTCGCGCAACGCTGTCAGCGTAATGTGCGGGTGTGGAAAATCATTTTTTCTTAATATTTTATAAAGTTCGGAAAGATAAAAGCAATCACCCAACTCTTCAACCAACGGTTTATAAAGCCCTACAATTTCATCAATGTCTGCGGGAAATGGTTTGGGCAATAAAAATCCGGGCTTGTCTTCGGGTGCTTCGATATCGGGTATTTCCGGATCTTTTTGGACAGCGACAGATTTTTTTTCGAAAAGCATCACAACCTTGTGAAGTTGAGAAATTACGAATGACAGCAACACGAGACCGGAAAAAACTATTAGAGCGCCCGCAAGGGCCATGGCCCAGCCGTTGTGAGCAGTTATTGCGTTAAGACCGTACAATTTAATCCCCCAACTTTAGAGGTTTGGAT
>JASFHC010000217.1:0-4470 GCA_050123435.1 Desulfobacterales bacterium | reverse complement strand
CGCAATTTGAACAGATAAGCCGGATCCATCCTACTCAAGGTGAATTGTACGCTGTAGTATTTGTCCAAAATGGTTCTTGATTCGTCTTTAGTTTCGGCCAAGTTGCTTGCAGCAGGATCTCTATTCATGGTTTCAACGGCTGTTTCTGATCTTAACATCTTCGATATCCGGCAATTCGTTTTTTCGAAACATAATAAATACCCAGATTATAAATACACACAGACAAAAAGTGAACGCTGTTAATGCAATAATTAACCATACGTTATAGAGTACTCCCATGATCAGTAATCCTCTGAATAGGATACCTCATCCACCTAAATATTATCCCGAAATGCCGTTATTTACACCGGAGCAACTTTTCTGTTTTTATTTGGTTCTTGAAGATATCCAGCGGAAAAGATGCACAAGCACCCGAGAACTCTATTTAGTTGGACTAATTTAATGCAACTTACTGCAAAAATCGTGCAAGGTTAAATACTCTATTTCAATAAATTTAAATAACGACTATATATCAGGCAATTATTTAATCATGCGAGTCGTTTTATTGAAGGGATTATGACAATGTTTGACAACAATCATGCCATTTTTTTGACCGTGTTTTTAGTCTGCTGAAAAAATAAAACAAAATGGCAGGATCATTGCTAACCCTGCCATTTTAAACGTTTTTAAATTATTTTGATATTCTTGGTTTTAACCTTCTATCAAGTCCACTTCTTCTATCTTTGCCAGACCTTCGTTCAGGGATATGTCCGTTGTATAAGTATTGACGCCTGTCAATACCTGAACGCCTACCTCCATTATCGTGCAATAATTTGTTCATGGCAAATTACTCTTTAAAGAACTTTTATCGTCTAAACCCAATAAGACCCATAAGCCTGGAACTCAAAAAGAGCATGGGTTATGAACGGAGAAGGGTATATTTTTCATCTATCTATAACACAGGCTACTTTAGGTTGTCTTCGATCCCAAATCAAGCCTCGCCTATCCGTACCACTTCGCTTTTCAGGACCTGTATATAGAGAGCTGTCAGCCTGCCTTCGATCAATATATTCAAAGGTTATACCGACTGGTACCCTGCTTTTGCGTCTTTCTATATCACTTCTGCGCTCTGGTTGAAGATAAGGATAAGCATTCATTTTGAACCTCTCAATAGTTTTGGATTCCCTATTGTGCAAATTTAGAAGTTTTTTATTTTTCTTCATCCGTTTCATAAAAAGGTATTTTGTTTTTTCAGCAAATTTCTGCTTTTGCCTTCGTATAGATCGCAATGACTTTGCACAAAAGGCTATCAATGAAAATAACAACCATAATAACACAACGCTTACCCGTGGTGATTCTGGAGAACCTGTTATCATTTCTACACCAACTGCCGTTTATTTACATCGTATGGTTTCTCATTGCAAAGTTTTACCATTTCTGACTTTAGGGCTTCCAGTAGGAGCTATTCGCAGGTTAGATGTTTAAAAAGGAAGATCTATATCGTATATGTTTGTCTTTTAAGAAAAGCCCCTGAAGCCTATCCTCAGGGGCTTAAAAGGAGTTTAAAAATGAAAAAGTTGTTTTCATTTGAGATTATTTTGAATGCAAAAATCATGCGAGAACGAATAGTTATAGGGTAAAGCCTTATATGCTAAGCATTAACGTCAATTGTAAGATAAATACAGGAGTGTTAATTCGTTAAAAAATTATGTAATTGTGGGGTAAATTACATAAAGACTATTACATTGTTTACATAGTATTATGAAATAATTCAAATGGTTATATGTTACATTGTGGTATTTATTGGAGGGGAGAAGCGATGGGCTTGATTGCAGATCTCTTGCCAAAACCGCAGGTCCAAACACCTCAATTTAAAGTGCATATATCGTATTTTTTACAAAAATGCAAAAAGGCAAACCCAAAAATGAGATTTGCCTTTCTGATATTCAAAAACACAACTTTTTTTAAATTATGTCGATCTTTGTTCTATTGCAGAAAGCACAAGTTTGGGTTGGTAAATATCAAATCTAAACCGCAAAATTCGGTCTTCAAATTTTAATTGTTCAAGGAAAAAATCAATACACGTATGAAATGCCCTCTTGTGCCTTACTTGATCATTTAAAAAATGGGTCAGTACCGAATGCCATGGAAGAATTGGAATAAGATCTATTGAAATAGATTCTGGTCATTTGGCCGTAAAACTTGTAGTTCCCGGAAGGCTGGAAAACCACATGTAACCATCGTACAGGTCTTGATAGAAGATAATGAATAGAAAGATGCGTTGATCTTCCTTAAGAGTACCTTCCTCGTAGTAATAGTACCAGCAGTCTTTTGGATGTTTGTCAATCGGGAAAAAGATGCCGCCGGCCCCCTTAGGTTCTCCCAGCAGTCTCCGCACATCCTCTCTGGTAGAGATTTGAGGTTTTAGATCGCTTTCAAGAAGCGAAATATCGGGGAGCCGTCCGATCTTAATTGCCATGCAACCGGACAGCGCACAACAGTAAACTGTGACGAGAATTGTCAACAATACTTTAAATTGCATAGTCATCTTCACGGCAAGATCTCTTTTTATTCTTAGGAGCCTTTCATGGAACATTTGTGCTTTCGGCCGATGCGTTCAGCAATTCCGAAAGTGCCTGGCGCGTTGCATGATCGAGGGCTCGATCCAACCCCTTTCCTAAAGCAAAAGGAAGGGGGTTCACTACTCCACATGCACCCCAGAAATCGGCCTGGCCTGTGTGAGTTGCGATCAACTGTAGCGGAGACAAGCCGATTATTTCGACCTTGACCGTCACATCTCCGCGCCAATCTATCATAAAGCCAATGTAATCAGCGGCGCCTCCTAAGGGGGCGATTTCGACCTTCGGTTTAACAACAACGATCCGATCGACCTTAAGCTTTCTCCCTATCTCAGCAAGCATCTCTTCCTTCCAGACTTCTGTAAGAGGGCCTGGATCGTCTAAACACACATGCACCCACTCACCAGCTGTTGTACCTTTCAGTGTCCGTTGCACTTTATCAGGACCGATCAGCTTGCTGTTTTTTCCACTGGCCAGAGTATTTAAAATCACATTCGTATACTTCACCACGTCTGCATAACCTCCCACCCAGTATTCAGCAATTTGCACCTTGGTCTGATCAGAAAAGTCGTGTGTATTAAGAAGAAAGCGGACTTGTTTAGGAGTGATCGGCAGTATTGCAACAGTTTCATATTTGGCATTCTCAACCGATAGCGGGGTAAAGCTCCGGCCAGCAAAACATCCCGATAGCATTAGCATCAGCACACCAGCTAGCAGAAAACTTGAAAATGATAGACCCCTACCTTGAACTATTGGTATAAAAGCGTATCTCTTATTATTTAATTTTTTCAAGTGAAGAAAACCAGAGATAGCCAACATATTTCTCCTGATCAAAGAAAACCAGCAACATTTTCAGCGTGATTTTTTTGCCTTTTGCTGTAACGTATTCATAAAACCAGATACTGTGAGGACTGTTAGGCAAATTGGACATACGAATCATACCGTATCCTCGGGGCGGTCCCAGCACCTTTAAAACTTCGGATTTGCTGTCTACCATCGGCCTTAAAGAAGACTCAATTTTATCTGTTGGTGGCATTCTTCCAAATTTTACACTGCACCCAACCGCTGTAAATAACAGAATTAGGCACATTAAAATTGAGCCCAAGCTCCAAACTACAAGCCGTTCAGTTCTTCGCTGCATCGGAAAACCACCAGTAGCCATCGAAACAGCCTCCCTTAAAAAAGATCAGCATAACATCCTGCTTCACGTCCATCTGATTGCCTTCAACTGCGATCTCCATCTTTTCATAAAACCAGACGTTTAACGGTTTTGGGTCCCTTGGTATGAGGAGCATTCCACCTTGGCCGTTTGGGTCTCCGAATAGGCGCCTCACGTCTTCCATTGTGGAAATGCCGCGCTGTAGATTGGTTTCCAACACTGAAAAGTTGAAGGCTTCTTCACGAGTGGTTTTATGCACCGGTGCGCAAGCATTGGCAATCACTAAAATGATCAAGCATAACAACCATTTAATAAATTTGTGTATTTCCACTTTAGCTTTCTTTTCGGTTAATAATCTTTGAGAGGAAAACAGTCGATTTTCTGTTTTATAAGAGAAGGAAACAATTAATTTAATATAGCAAGAAACTAATCGTGAGTGAAACCAGCACAATAAGAAGTATTAAATAATGGAAATCGAATGGAGATTGAAGTCAGAGTTAAAAAAAAGAGTATTCTAAAACCTTAATAGTGTCAATTAAATTATAATTATTTTAGCTAATTATCCTACATTGTAGCATTGATTGATTGGAATAATCGATGAAAGGGGGGATTGGCTTGATTCAAGATACCTTGCCAAAAACGCAACCTGGAACCGAATTCCGTTTATTGCATATATCGCATTTCATACAAAAATGCAAAAAAGGCAAACCCCAAAAATGAGATTTGCCTTTCTGATATCCGAAAACACAACTT
>JASFHC010000216.1:0-4490 GCA_050123435.1 Desulfobacterales bacterium | reverse complement strand
ATGCCATCCCCTTTTTCATGGTCCATCTCAAAACCATTGTCACTGCCCTGAACCAAAATGTGGTTAAAATCGAAACTTCCAAGGTGGTTTCGGTGGTGGAAAAACAGATTTTGGCCAAAATCCACCGGTTGATTTACCGAAAAAGCGATGCGTTTTACAAGGAACACATCCAGAGTCCAACCACGTCGCTCGGATGCTTTACAGAAAACGGCACATTATCCAACTTGACGGCGCTCTGGGTTGCCAGAAACGCTCTCTTTGCACCCAAAAACGGCTTTGACGGTGTGGAAAAAGAGGGTCT
This sequence comes from Desulfobacterales bacterium, assembly GCA_050123435.1. Lineage (GTDB taxonomy): Bacteria > Desulfobacterota > Desulfobacteria > Desulfobacterales > UBA11574 > S5133MH16. The sequence goes on along the minus strand of JASFHC010000216.1, from coordinate 4,189 downwards.
CCAGGCCGCATACAAGGCCTACGGAATCCAAAGGAGTGTGGTCCTTGTTTCCAGACGCGGGCACTATTCTCTGAACAAGGCCGGCGGGATTTTAGGGATTGGCAACCACAACATCGTGGCCGTGGATGTGGATGAAAACAGCCGGATTCATATCGGCAGTCTGAATAAAACCATTAAAGAGATAAAAAACAGCCATGAGAAAACAGCAATCCTTGCGGTTGTCGGCATTGCCGGAACCACGGAAACCGGTTCGGTGGATCCGCTGTTTAAACTGGGTGAAATTTGTGCGGAAAATTCAATCCATTTTCATGTGGATGCGGCATGGGGAGGTCCGGTACTGATGTCTGAAAAAAACAGGCATCTTCTTAAAGGAATAGAGCTCGCCGATTCCGTAACAATAGACGGGCACAAGCAGTTTTATATGCCCATGAGCTGCGGCATGGTTTATTTTAACGATCCAAAGATCATGGATGAAATCATATATCATACCCATTATGTAAACCGTCCCGGCTCCGTGGATCTCGGCATAAAGTCTCCCTCAGGATCCCGGGAAGCAAACTCTCTGATACTCGACAGCGCGCTTAAAATAATGGGAAGCCGAGGGTATGCTCTGCTTATTGACCATGGCATAGAAACCGCCCGCGAGTTTGCCGATGAAATTAAAAAAAGACCTAATTTTCAGCTGGTTACTCCACCCGAGCTCAACATCTTAACCTACAGATTGTTTCCTGCCGACTTGCAAAAGCAAATCCCGGGCGCCGATGCCGAAAAAGAAATTCGCATGAATGAAAAATTGAATGAAATCAACCGGACGGTTCAGAGACTCCAAAGAGAAGCCGGAAACAGTTTCGTCTCCAGAACGACGTTAAAAATGAAAAATCATCTGGAACAAGATCAGGTGGTGTTACGGGCCGTTATCATGAACCCCATGACAACGATCGAAATTTTGAGGAAAATTCTCGATGAACAAGAAAAAATATACAACACCACTTTTACCTAGTGTCCAAAAAGAGACCTTTGAAAAATGGCACGCACTTCCCATGCCCCGGAAAGACATGCCTTAGCCCATTCAACCGCTTAATTTTATTGACCGAGTCTTTTTGATCTTTTTTGCTTGACACAAACGTATTGCTGACCAGCTTTCCGTTTATGACCACCAGAAAATCTCCGGAAACAAGAATTCCGCTTTCCTGATCAAAAAAGGATGCCGAGTCGGGCCGGTGCCCTGGAGTTGGTATGGTTTTAAAACCCGGCAATACCTGCTGCTCGTTTTTAAAGAATGTTATACGATCTAAAGGAAAACCTTTTTTAAAGGGTGTCCCGTACATTCCCCCCATAAACACATCGCCGAGCCCCGGAAAATAGCCGGGTGCTCTCATGCAGGGGATGATGATGTCCTTGTAATCGGCATAAGACGGAAACGGAACGCGCTGATCTCCCATAACAAACGGACGTGCCTTTTCGTGAAACCAGATGTCGCATTCTTTAAATATTGTTTTGAGATACGTCCACCCGGAAACATGGTCCACATGAAAGTGGGTGCAGACGACTCGTTTCAAGGGAGGCATGGGTTTCAAGGCCTCGATCAGCGATCTTTTGTCAGACCACATGCCGCAGTCAACCAGAAATGTGGCGTTTTGACGATCATCCTCAATGATATAAATATTACTGGCGTTGCCCACAAACTGGCGGATCGTCCGGTTGCCGGAAAGATGTCGTAAATGTGTAATCATATAACCTATTTATTTAAAGCCATATTTTCTGTTCTTTCTTTACGAACCTTTATGTATGAGTTTGTATGATGCAGTCGCTGATTATTCATAAAGCGATTGAATTGAAAAAACTCCCCAACCCTTTATTTAATTACCTTTGAAAATTTGAAAAGCTCAGTTTAGGTTCGAATTCATTACACATTATAGTCCATTACCACAGGATACCTCATAATCAGCTCAATGGATCTAGCGGATGTTTTAGCCGCTTGGGGAAAAACTCGCGTGAGAGTCCTGACATGTCTTAAGTTGTCTGCGGTCCGGAGGATCAGCATGGCAAGATCCCCTTCTTCCATCTGGGCGACGGATAGAACCTTTTCCCAGGACTGTCCGGAGGCCCATGCATAAAGTGTGGCAGCCGGCCGTAAAAACAGAGGCCTTACGTCAAACCCTCGATCTGTCATCTGTTTGGCAAACGGTTCCAGACTTGTTTTAACCTTGCGAAAGGTTGTCAACAGCGTTTTTGGCTTGAACATTTTTTCAATACGGTCATTGGATTCCCGCTCGTTGACAAACACTGCGATGATTGCGGCAAGGAGTGCGGGATCAGATTCAGGGAAAATCCCCAGCCTGAACCCTTGGGCGATCATGATCGGCTGATCCACCCTCAGTTGTGATGCCCATTTTCCGTCATCCGTGAGCATCCCCTGTTCTGTTACATAGCCCGTATCTTTCAAAAAGTTAAGATGATGCAAAAAATCTCGCCACAATTGCTTATGCTCGTCTCTGAAAGATTTACGGCCCTGCCTTTTTTTTCTCGCCATAACGATCATGTAGGTTGCAAAAGATTTTTTAAGCAGATCTTCTATCTGGTCGGGAGTATGGGACAAAAGCAGGTTAAGCGCCATTGAAAAGTTTATTTTAATCTGGCTGGCCACATCAGAAGGAGGCGATGTCATTAGTTTTGCAATTCGCCGTATATCCATAAATTTTCCCGGAACGGTTACTGCAAATCCGATATGATCCATTCCCCTTCGTCCTGCCCGGCCGGTCATCTGGTGAAATTCGGTAGAGCTGAGCGGCAGGAAATCCTTGCCGTTAAACCGGTCTGAATTAAGAAGAACGATGGTTCTGGCAGGAAAATTTACACCTGCCGCAACCGTGGATGTTGCAAAAACAGCATCAAGAAGCCCTTCTGTCATCAAGGTCTCCAACACCAGTTTCCATGCCGGAAGTTGACCGCTGTGATGGGAGCCCACAGCCAAATGTTCAAGGTGTCCCAATTGGCGGTGATCGGCAATATGAGGGCTTTGCGACACGAGTTCTTTGATTCTTTGGATGCGCCTTGCCTTTTGATTTTCATCGAATGTCGGGATGTCCGCACACAGATCAAGTGCATGGTCACAATCGGCCCGGGACTTAAGGAAAAATATAGCCGGCAGCAGGCGGTATTTATTTAAAACACTCATCATCTCCCCGAAAGGGGGCAGTTTACGGGGAGGGGCAAGCACAGGAGGGCGTTTGCTGTTAACATAAGCAGAGACTTTTTTATGAAGCCGGATTTTCCCGGGACTCCCATGGTGGGTAAGGGGGAAAAGCGTCCCTGAAGGATGAAAAAACAAGGGATAAAGCGGCACCGGCCTTTCTGTTTCTTCAACCACTACACATTTTTTTGAGCGAATTGACGAAAGCCATTTTGCGATAATATTTGCATTTCCTATTGTGGCCGAAAGCAAAAGAAGGGGTATCCTTGAGGGAAGATATATCATTATCTCTTCCCAGACCACCCCCCTGTCTTCATCTCCTAAAAAATGTGCTTCGTCCAGGACAACCAAATCGGTTAAGAGAGTTACCCCTTTATGCATTGCATCATAAAGCTGATTGCGCAGAATCTCGGTAGTCCCCACGATAACCGGTGCATCAGGATTCTCTTTTCTGTCACCGGTTAAGATCCCGACATTTTCCGCCCCGAAGATCTCTGAAAATTCTCCGTATTTTGTATTGCTCAGAGCCTTTAAAGGGGAAGCATACCAAGATCTCCCTCCCATTCTATGGACCCGGGCCATGGCCTGCTGTGCGATCCAGGTTTTGCCGGCGCCGGTCGGTACGGTGACCAGGCAGTCTGTATCTCTGATTGCCGACAATGCTTTCAGCTGGAACCGATCGGGTTTAAACGGTTTTTTATCCGGAACTCCGATGGCGGCAAAAATTTTTTTCAGCCCGGTATCGGCCCCGGGCCTGATTTTGAGAACCTTGGGCCTGTAGCCGATTTTTCCCTTTCCTTGTTTTGGTTTAAAGACGTATCGTCTTCTTCGATTCATTAAAGTTGACAATCTCTTAAAAAGTCACGAATTCAACTATAGATGGCTAAGTACATGTATTTGTAAATACGGTCACGTATTTATATTTTGGTTTATTCATTCTATTTATGCAAAAGTTTAAAGTGCCTAAAGTGATCTAAAGTGCCTAAAGTTAAGGTA
>JASFHC010000215.1:0-4533 GCA_050123435.1 Desulfobacterales bacterium | reverse complement strand
TCTCCTTAAGAAGCTTAGCCATAGCAGTAACATCATTTACGGCTGTTTCAAGATCTGGAATTTTCGGATCATTATAATCGTTAATTCCAATGAGCAATGCCCCATATGAACCCAGTTTACCACTCTGATGAGTTAGATCACTGATAATTGAGATGCCTCTTGAAGCAGCATTGGCTGAGAGGAGAAGGAGGTAGGAACATATGGTTATCACAAACAGAGATACTATTGATAGCTTACATCTGTTGGCATACATCTTCATCTCAATCGGTTTGTTGAGGGTAGGTGAGCGATGCTTTTCAAGTTTTCAAATTTATAAAACAATGTCGGGTGGTTGTCAATAAAAAAGATGAAATGCCATTTTGACTGAATTATTACTGAAGGTGGGTTCTGTGGTGCTTGGAAGCTATTGTTACTGAGTTTGCTACATTCTCAAAAATCAAAGTTTATAACCGAAATCAAAGTTGAGTTGTCTTGCCAAGACCGCAGGTTCAAACACCTCAATTTTAATGCCATATATCGTATTTCTTACGGAAATGCAAAAAAGGCAAACTTGAAAAAAAGGATTTGCCTTTATGATATCTGGAAACACAAATTTTCTTAAATTATGCCGAGCTTTGTTATATTGCAGTGATTACAGATTTACAAAGATGATATCTTTTGTTTTAACTCATCACAAACAGAATGGCTTTTGATCACATATCCATCAGCTTGAGAAAGGCGGTAATCGAACAGATAGTTGTCATGGGCTGTAACGATTAGTACTGGAAGATTCGGATCTTGCATTTTAATGTCTCTTAAAATATCCCAAACGACAAAGCCATGCTTTAAGTAAAGGTTCAGGAGAACCAAATCGGGTTTAAAGGAAAATACGTTTTTCCTGACTGACTCGATATAGTCAGCAGCTAAAACCCTGTGCCCTTCACCGGCCAGTTCTTCTCTGCAGAGATCTATTACCCACTTCTGGTCATCTATGATAAGGATGTTTGCCATTTTTTATTGAACAAGGAGTTTATTAATTCATATGTAACATTATCCATGATTGATAGCCCCCAGCCCAGATCCTCCAACTCTCTGTTAACATTTATTATAGTACAATATCTACCTTTGCCTAACATATTAAAAACATCTTGAATGAGTCCTGGGATTTCAATGGGCATAAAACCTTTTGTTTGAAAACTCAGAAATAAATCATTTAATCTGTTTTCCATCTTTTTGTCTCCTCAACAAACCCTTCTTTTAAGTCACCACTCATACCAAGGGCAGCACCTTATCCGCCTGCCAGAGTGCTGTGTTCTGGCACAGTATCTCTGTTCGGTGATTGTCAGTTTTTGTAGTTATGATGTGCTCACGACTCCCCAAAGATTCTCTTTGTCCACAAGCCTATAGTCTAATTCCTCCATTCCATTTTTAAGCCGGTTCAAGGACGGTAGGAGTATGGTTCTGGGATTTCCTTGTCGCAATCAAAACAAGCAAATATAACCTTACTTCTTGAGCTTCTTTGCCGGTTTATGAAACTTTTTGAGACAGGTCTTATCTTTACGGACAAAAGCACAGACTTTTCGGTTATGAGACTCTCTACAATTATTGTGATTATACAATGGGCATTCTAAATGTTTCTTTGACATCTCTATCCCTCACTTTTTTTTAGAATTCTTTGGGGCAACCCTCTAAGGGGGTTAGACTTTAAAAGAATGTGTTAGATATCAGGTATGCTCTTTCACAAATTGGAAATAATCTTTGATTAATGAAACACTTTATTTTTTTCAGAAATTTTCAACCCCAAAGCCAAAATAATTTTTCGTTTTGTTTCCATTCTGCAGGGTTTACCTTGTTCTATTCTTGTAAGGGTGAGTGATGATATATTTGACTTTCTAGCAAGTTCGGTCTTGCCTATCATGAAAGATTCTCTAATCTCTTTTAAGGAGTTTGTGCTCATTTTTTCACCTAAGATATGTTTCGTATTAAGTTTTTACCCGAATTGAATCAAAATTCGATTTGATTAATTTCGGATTTGCTTTAATCACTTGTTGATGATGATTTAAATTCCAAAAAAACCTTCTGGTTTTGTCCATCTATTTCCGGCGTGCTATCTTCCCAATTATGGATTTTGCAGGCATCAACCTGATCAGATGGAATAATACAGCCAATAAAAGGCATAAAAGGATCTCCGGCATATGATTTATAGTTTAATATTAAAGCTTCTGTTCTGGGTAATCCTTCAAATTCCTGCATCTGAGTAAAAAAGATTGAACAATCTCCCCCAAAAAAATTCCTGGATTTTTGAAGAGCCACGATACGTGATTTGAACAAACTTACAGCAACTTCAGTGTTATCTGCCTCAATCATCAAGTTAAATTCGCCATGCCTTCTATTCGGATCCAATTCTTCTTCCTGATTCGATACAAAATAAAAATTTCCTATATATAACATAAAACCTCCTACTTATGATCGATTACTGAAAAACTACAATAGAGTTCATATCGATGCTTCAAGACAGCTGGCTCAGAGTAGAATCTTGGATATGTTCTTTCTATAAAGGATCTATGAGCGGAATTTCTTGAGGTGTAAGGTCTGATGATAGCGAATTGTGAAGGTATAAATTCAAACCAAACAAAAGGGCATCCCCTCAATATAAGAAGGAATGCCCTTTTTACTCATAACATAAGGTTAGATCACAGTGACATTTGCAGCGGCAAGACCTTTTTGTCCTTGCTCTATATCAAAGGAAACTCGGTCGCCTTCATTGAGGGATTTAAAACCGGTTGCATTGATTGCAGAATGATGAACAAACACATCCGATCCGTCTTCCTGCTCAATGAATCCGAACCCTTTATGGTCATTAAACCACTTAACAGTTCCATTGGTCATGATAACATCCTCCTTTCAAATAATTTTCAACGTCACAAACTGGAGGGTGCCACTTTGACAAATGGATTTTTCCTTCAGAGAGAAACCGTCCCGCAGATTACGCAGGACTTAATTGATTAAATATATAATAATCTTTATTTAGAAAGAAAGCAAGCTAATTATTTGTTTTTTTTAAAAAAATGGGGAATACTCATTTAAGCTTACAAAAACAAAAGGTTACGCAAAGAATGTCATATACGGTTCTGTATGGCAAGGTTTGTGGTTTTATGATACTTTCATGATACTTGAATGGTGAAGGAGTTGCGCACTTCTTTAATAGTGCTCAGTGGTCTTATCAAAAAAAATTGCGGGATTCGATCAATATTCCTAATTCAGAATAAATAAGGTGGATACAATATATTGTGGTCCGTTTTTCAGTCTAAGACTTTTAATATATGGAGAATATAGCACGAAAATGAATCATTTAAAAGCGTGTGTTTTCTTGCCAAGACCGCAGGTCCAAAAACCTCAATTTAAATTGCATATATCGTATTTTTTACAAAAATGCAAAAAGGGAAAAATCCAAAAATGGATATGTCTCTATTGGAAAAGTAGTATCCAAAAATTGTTAAAAAATGAAAGGGCGGAACCATCACTGACCCCGCCCTTTCTGCCTCGAAAGCTACTTTTGTTTCAAGGCAAAATTTAATTCGGTTGAATTATCACTCTCATTTAGTCTTGAGTCATCCGAACCTCTATGTTTAATTGAATAAAGTGACTGGTTTTGTATATATTCGGAGGCCAAAATCGATCTGAGTGGATCAAGGCCTTCAATCGGAATTGCCAGTGGTCTGGTAACAAAAGTTGAACTCTTAAGCAAGAAACAGTTTTGCTCGGTGCATTTAAGGCCGTTAGTACAATATTCACCCTTTCTACAATGGCAATTTTTCTGTTTTAGAAAAGTGGTCATATTTTTAATGTGACAATTTGGTATAACTCTTAAAACTAATGAAAAACTTTTCCTTTATCTGATAATTTTAAACCCAAGGCTAAGAGGATTTTTCGTTTTGTTTTCATTCTACATGACTTGCCATTCTCAATCCTAGTAATTGTAATGGAAGATATTGCCGCCTTTCTGGAAAGCTCTGCCTTACTCATCATGAGAGATTCTCTTACTTCTTTTAAGGAGTTTTTGTTCATTTTTTCACATTTAAATGGGTCTGCTTTGGCCATACATTGCTCTATAAAAAGAAGTCATATTAAAAGAAAAATGAGGATAACCTAATATAACCAATCATAGATGCTAAAAGAACCTAATCTTTTATGATATCGATCACTTAGAGATTTTTATATGCAAAAATCATGCAAATTTGATGTAAAATCAAAGAGTTGAATATATGCAATATAATATCAAACAGTTACATTAATCATTAGTTGTAGATGAAAGTACTAAATTATACGAAAATGCTTAAAATTGTGAGATAAACTACACAATTTCTATGTAAAATCTTACATAATATTAATCTCACAGGATAGTTACGACAGACAAAAAGCAACGCTTCTTATTTCTTATCCGTGGATTAACTAATGAAGGAATTGGAGGGTCTGACTTACAACAATATGCTTAAAACGTCAGTTCACAATATAAGGATTTTGAGCTGAAATTAATGTTGTTATTACTTGCCA